>NZ_JACJON010000080.1 GCF_014695585.1 Microcoleus sp. FACHB-831
GCAAGGAGGCATGGCGGCAGGAGTTGTCTGTTTCATAGCTTGCCCTTCAACGTGAAATCTATGCCATACCTCGATTATACCTTTATTAATTCTAAATTTTAGTTTAAGTCCCGTTAAACCCACCCGACCAAATCTGGTGTAAATGTTTCATTATGTATGCTGATTAGCCCCGGCAAGTCTAGAGCAAATCCTCACATCATTCAAGCAGCATCACTGTCCCAAATATGCTTCTAATACTTGCGAGTTACTTTGAATTTCCTTGGGCGTACCAGCGGCAAGATTGGTACCTTCGGCGAGAACACAAACGCGATCGCACAATGACATAATTACGTCCATGTTGTGTTCAATAATCAAAAATGTCATGCCCTCGCGGTTCCAATTAACGATGCGATCGCATATTTCTTTAATCAGTGTCGGATTCACCCCAGCCGCAGGCTCATCCAGCAAAATTAGCTTGGGATTAGTCATCAGCGCTCTTCCCATTTCTAACAGTTTGCGTTGTCCTCCAGACAGCGCCCCCGCATAATCGTGCGCTTTCTTTTCCAACCCCACAGATTCCAGAATAGTCATCGCCCGTTCCCGCAATTGTCGTTCTTCTTGCACTACTAATTGCGGTTGCAACCATACTTTCCAAAAGTTTTCTCCAGTTTGTTTTTGGGCGGCTAGCAACATATTTTCCAGCACAGACAGCCGCGATAGCACGCGCGCCACCTGAAACGTCCGCACCATTCCCATCTGGGCAATTTGATGGGGTTGTAAGTCCTGAATCTGTTCGCCATCAAAAATCACTCGGCCTTTGTCTGGGCGAATGAAGTTAGACAATAGGTTAAATAAAGTGGTTTTGCCAGCACCATTGGGGCCAATTAACCCGGTGATGCTACCTTGCGCCACCTGAATTTCTGCATCATTTACAGCCTTAATACCGCCAAAGCTTTTGCAAAGTCCGCTGGCTAGGAGTAATTGGGGTTGCAAACTTGTTTCCACCCTCTCCCTTGATGGGAGAGGGCTTGGCGGTGAGGGTGCGGAGGGAACGTGTAAGTTATCTTCCAAGGGTCAATTCCTCTTTCTTACCCAACATACCTTGGGGTCGCCACATCATCAGAATAATTAGGATTAAACCTATAATCATTATCCGAAATGCCGCCAAACGGGCGGTATCTAGGGGAATAATTGCGGGAAGTACAAAGCGAGTAATCTCGTAATAAGTGGAAAAAAGAACGGCTCCTATTAAGGTGCCCACGTTATTACCAGCACCGCCTAAAACAACAATAGTCCAAGCGTTGAAGGTAATCAGAGGCTCAAAATTATTGGGGTAAACAGTAGTTAAATACCATGCGTTGAAAGAACCTGCAATACCTGCGATCGCTCCTCCCAACATAAAGGCTTGCAGCTTGTACCAAAAAATATTCTTCCCCAGTGCTTTGGGAATTTGCTCATCTTCGCGGATTGCTTTAAGGACTCGACCCCAAGGCGATCGCACCAACCTCTCCAACAACCAGAACACCAATGCCACCGTCAGCACTGACAGTATCATCAACCCAACGCTATTTGATAGTGGCAGCGGATACCCTTGCACCCCAAAGCTGCCCTTTGTCAGCCACTCCTCATTTTGCGCCACCAGACGCACTAATTCAGAGACGCCGATGGTGACAATGGCGAGGTAATCTTCCCGCAGCCGCAGAGTAGATAAACCAATTAACAACCCTAAAAGTGCCGCTAAAATCGCACCGACAATAGCAGCCAAAATTAGAGGTACGCCCGCCATACTCAACAAGACTGTTGTGTATGCCCCAATAGCCATAAAGGCAACGTGCCCGAAATTAATTAGCCCTGTGAATCCCCACTGCAAATTCAACCCCAGACTAAACAAAGCGTATGTGGCTACAGAAGTTGCCACTAAAACTAGAAAATTCATGTGTATTGCTTAAGGGAGGAAACAATATCTCAAGATAACCGTAGCTGATGGCAGGGCGAGCGATCGCTATCGGATTGTACCGCAGCGTGGGAATATGCCAGTATCGAATTTCAAACCCTGATAGGGATTACTACATACCCACCCACGCCCCAAGCTAGTCAAACTTTGAGCTGATATTTGAGGTATAGTACCATGTCGCCTCCATCGTTGTACTGTATTCAAATGAATTCAAATGAGAACCGCTATAACCTCTAATATCAAGTTGCTTATTATTTGGGCAATCAAGCGATCGCCTCTTTGCTGTCCCACATTTAATTTGCCTATACGCACTGGCTAAAAGTCTTCAAGCGCATAGCTTTTCTTTCTTTTGCCGGAGAGCCTTTAGAGCGTTGGCTGCGGCTGAGACGCTTGGCGTTTTTGACTTACTTAGCTTCACCATCAACGTTATTCGGTCGGTTAATCAACCGGACACAATATGCAGACCTACCCTGGAGCAACATCTTGGCTATAAATTTTCTCAGAGGTCGATTAAACCGCTTAAGTGCTAACTTACCTAATCTCATTGAGGAACTGTCTGATGAGAACTTGCAATCTGCCTGGAAAGTTCTGCAACCGCTTTATTATGACCTATATATGCTCAGAGCCATACAAGAGTCGAAACAAATTGTGCAACCAGGGGAGACATTGACCCGCGAAGAAGCTTTACGCTTGTTACACTTTCCCTAAGTCTGGCGCGATGCGCTATTGCGCTTAGGCTTGCTTAGGCGAGCGAGCGTTACTCGGAGAGCTATCCCCTGCGATGGGGGTCTATATTTGCCATTTGGAGCTTTTGGCTGCGAAAGTGAAACTAGAAGTGCGCTATGCCCGGTCTTTTCTGCGCGACCTCAAGAGCTTGGAGTACGCGGCTAGGGAGCGGATCTACAATTTCGTCTTTGAAGAGTTTATCGAGATCAATCAGATTCAAGACCTGCCGGAAATAAAGCGAATCGACGCTAATGGCATATATTACCGCTTCAGTGTAGATAACTATCTGATTGGCATTGAAGTTACGGGGCATATCGTTAAAATCCTGCGGGTTCTGCCCAAACCTGACATTTAACGTTTGGTAATTGGTAGTCCGGAGTCCGGAGTCCCAGATCTGGGGAGATGGGGAGAGGATGAAACTCCGGAGGCGGAGCGTCTCCGGCTCCGCAAAACTCAGACGCGATTCCCAGTCATCTCTACAAAACTCAATCCCGCATTACCAATTACCGATAGGGGATTGCCTATTAATTTAAACTTGTGATGAGTAAAAACAGTGAGTAGAGACGTGCGTATGGATGCAGCTGCACTTTGGCAACGTTACCAGGATTGGCTCTATTACCACGAGGGGTTGGAATTTTACCTAGATGTCAGTCGGATGCGGTTTGACGATGCATTTGTCGCATCATTGCAGCCGAAGTTTGAGAAAGCTTTTGAGGATATGAAGGCTTTGGAGGGGGGAGCGATCGCCAACCCCGACGAAGACCGCATGGTTGGTCACTACTGGCTGCGCGACCCCGATTTAGCACCTGCTCCAGAACTAAAACAAAAAATTGTCCAAACCCTGGAACAGATTGAGGCTTTTGCCAAGCATATTCACAGCGGCGAAATCCGTCCTCCCAAAGCAAGCAAATTTACCGATATTATTTCTATTGGCATCGGTGGCTCAGCTCTAGGCCCCCAGTTCGTCGCCCAAGCCCTCGCCCCAGACTTCCCTCCTCTAGCGATCCACTTCATCGACAACACCGATCCAGCTGGCATTGACCGCGTGCTAACCAAGCTGCAAGACCGCCTTTCTAGCACTTTGGTCATAGTCATCTCCAAATCTGGAGGAACGCCAGAACCCCGCAACGGCATGATTGAAGTGCAAAAAGCCTATGCTTCTAAAAACTTAGACTTCGCACCTCATGCCGTAGCCATCACAGGCGAGGATAGCAACCTAGACAAAATGGCAAAATCCTCTGGTTGGTTGGCAACCTTCCCGATGGAAGATTGGGTGGGAGGACGCACCTCGGAAATGTCAGCTGTGGGCTTGCTCCCAGCCGCCCTACAGGGAATTGATATCCGCGCCATGCTGGACGGCGCAAAAGAAATAGACGCTGCCACCCGCGTACCCCAGATCAAACAAAACCCAGCCGCTTTGCTAGCCTTGTCCTGGTACTTCGCAGGTAACGGTAAGGGCGAAAAAGATATGGTTGTGCTGCCCTACAAAGACAGTTTGCTGCTATTCAGCCGCTACCTGCAACAATTGGTGATGGAATCGCTGGGCAAGGAAAAAGACCTTGATGGTAATACCGTCTACCAAGGTATTGCCGTCTACGGCAACAAAGGTTCAACCGACCAACACGCCTACGTGCAGCAATTGCGGGAGGGCGTCCGAAATTTCTTCCTCACTTTTATTGAGGTGTTAGAAGACAGGCAAGGAACATCCCCAGAAGTCGAGGCTGGTGTCACGTCGGGAGATTATCTTTCTGGACTGTTGCAGGGAACCCGCCTTGCCCTTTATGAAAATCAGCGGGATTCCATCACGGTAACGATTCCCAGCGTGAATGCCCGCACTGTTGGAGCCTTAATAGCCCTCTACGAGCGTGCTGTTGGCCTTTATGGTTTCCTGGTTAACGTCAACGCTTACCACCAGCCTGGGGTGGAAGCTGGTAAGAAAGCGGCGGCGTCGGTGCTGGATTTACAGCGAAAAGTTGTGAAGGTTCTCCAAGAAGAAGGCAAGCCGCTTTATCTTAGCCAAGTGGCTGAAAAAGCTGGGGCTTCTGACCAGATTGAGGCGATTTACAAAATTGTCCGCCATCTGCAAGCGAACCAACGGGGTGTCACATTGCATGGCAATCCAAGTAAACCTGCTAGTTTAACCGTGTCGGCAACTTAAGCAGGACTATTACTAACAAATTTTACTTGTTGAAAAGTAACGTAACCCGACTGTAATAGGTCGGGTTCCATTTATCATATTTTGGCTTTATTAGATATAGGTGTAAAAGATATTAATAATAGTGCGTTGTGACCTTGAAGAATTGGCGTTATAAGTACACTTGGATGAGCGATCGCCATCACCGAACTATACACAAGTTCAGACCTGCATCATCCCTCTATCCAAAAAGGGATTGTCAACCCCTAAAACCACCTTTCCCTTACGATATTTAACTAGCTAAAGCATTGCTTGAATAACTAGAATGTCCCGGCTGTGCAAAAATCTAGATTTATCCTCCTAAACCACATTAAAAGCCCGTTTTTATTAATAATAAACCGGGCTTTTAATGTTAATTTTTAGTTTGCTCCTAAAGGCTTCGCCTTTTATCCAGAAGGTAGAGTAGCGCAGCACTGCCCACCTTACCTGTAGAGACGCTGATGTATACCGTCTGGCTTATACAAGTAAGCTGGGGCAAGTCAGAACAAACACGTCCCTTGTACCTTCACCATCAGATAGGGGTTTAATCGGTGTAGTAAAGTGAAAGAATTCTCGGTCGTTAACAAGTAGTAATTCGCCCGGATTCAAGACTTTATTAAAAACGGGGCTATCCTTTTTAGATTTGTATAGATGCGTTTCCCCTCCTTGAATATTTGCTCTGTCAACCGAGAATATACCGATTAAATCAGTGCCATCTCTATGGATGCCTTCGGGCGCTGGATTTCCATAATTAGTCGGAGAACAGCTAGTTCTGATCTGATGAACTCCTATCTCGCTTCCTTCCGAGTTAAGTTGGCAGTAATCAATAAAGGCAAAGATAAGTTTTTTAAAAGCTTTAAGCTCTATCATTGCCTCGTCTAGTTCGGCAAACTCTCTTCTTATGTCACCCACTAAAGGATTGTAGTGTTTGCTTTGGAACAAGTAGCCATGAGGTAGTTTTATTAACTCATCCGCTGCGACTTTGAACCGAGATAATCGCCTAGTGCGGTAGTTGCCTTTTATATAAGGATCTACAGGAAGATCCCTAAAGAATGGCTCGAATCCCTCTAACTCGACGGACTCGACTTGATGTAAAGCAAACATCATGGCATAATCTAAGTTCGTCGATCCTAATAGTGTTTGCATATAGTTTTCCTTGGTTAGCTTTGATCCCTGCTAAAATCCACTTAAGGAGGGACATACATCAAGCATAGACAGAAAAAACTATAAATCTGTGCCGACGGTAACAAAAATAAATGGCTTGAGAGCCAGGGGCGGTGTTAACTACGCACCGTTTTAACCAAAGACTGACACGCCCGCAGAAAGATGCCGACATCCACGCCAAGGGCGATATACTGAATGCCAGCATCAATCCACTGCTTGGCGGTTTCGGGAGTATCAGCAAAAGTACCTACGACTTTGCCGGCGTTACGGATCTCGCGGACTGCGGTCTGCATTAGGTCAATAACGCGGCGATCGCTCACCTGTCCTGGAATACCCAAAGACTGCGACAGGTCGTAAGGGCCGAGAAAGATAACATCAATGTTAGGTACGCTGGCAATTTCTTGGATGTTCTCAACGCCTCGTTTGCCTTCGACGTGAACGACAACGAGAGATTCCTCGTTCAATTTGTCTGAGATCTGCGTCCCGGCTGAAGTGTAAAGACCAGCGCGGGTGTAGAATGATAAACCACGAGAACCAAGGGGGCTGAACTTGGCACCGCGTACAACAGCTTCGGCGTCAGCCTTAGTTTCTATTTGAGGCACTTGTACGCCTGCGCTACCGATGTCAAGTGCGCGTTGGATTTGGGGTGCATCATTCTTACGGACGCGGACTATGGGTGCGAGACCCACGCAGTCAGCGGCGCGGCATAGGTCTTCTGCAACCAGTGGGTGTAGTGGGCCGTGTTCGAGGTCTATTACTGCGAAGTCAAATCCGGCGTGTCCGCAAATTTCTATAAAACCCGGATACGCACAGTTCATAAACAAACCGAGTACGACATCGCCTTGCTTGAGTTTTCTTTTGACTTGGTTTTCACGCATCGGCGGCTTGCTATTAAGATGTGTCAAACTTTGAGAATGGACTTGACTTATTCTAGGGGTTAAGTACGCGATCGCCCAAAGTATCCCATGCCCTTGATGATCCTTCTTGCTGATGACGATCCAGGAATTCGTGTGTTTATCAACGATTTCCTGGAGTTCGCTGGCTACTCAGTCATCACGGCTGAGGATGGCCAAGCCGCTTTAGACTTGCTGGAAACTTATAAGCCTCACTTGCTCATCACTGACATTATGATGCCTCGGATGGACGGGTATGAATTAGTGAGGCAGATTCGCAAACGAATAGTATTCCGAAAGTTGCCAGTGATTTTCCTAACAGAGCGGGCAAGTATTGAGGAGCGGATTACAGGCTACCAGTTGGGGTGCAATTTTTATCTACCCAAGCCCTTTGATATGCAGGAGCTGGGGGCGATGATTCGCAACCTATTGGAGCGATCGCTAATTGACGCGATCGCCGAGCCGCCTCCGACACTCTCGCCGCCAACCCCCCCGCCACTTCCAGTGCCAATCAACCTAACCCAGCGAGAACAGGAAGTGCTGAATTTGGTCACGTCTGGCCTGTCTAACGCCGAAATAGGCCAGCATCTCCACCTCAGTCCTCGAACTGTGGAAAAGCACGTCAGCAGCTTGCTCAAAAAAACAGATACCACCAAGCGAGCCGAACTATTACGTTTTGCCCTAAAGCATCATCTTGTAAACTTCTGAGTTATTAAGGCATAGATAATAGGGAATTGAGCAGTGGGTTCCGGAATCCGAAATTCCCAAATTCCTCATTCCCTATTACCCATTTCCTATTCGCGATTCCTCATTCCTAACTTTCTGTAGCAGCCCTTCACAAGCGTCCGTTAGTAAATCTATGACGTGGTTAAATCCTTCCGGTCCCCCGTAGTAAGGGTCTGGCACTTCCTTTGCAGTATGGCGCGTGCAAAATTCACACATCAGGCGCACATTGTCGCGATACTTACCAGTTGGATCTAGGGATAAAATATCTCGGTAGTTTGCCTTGTCCATAGCTAAAATCAGGTCAAACTCCTCAAAGTCTGCCTTATTAAACTGTCGCGCTCGCCCTTGGAGCGCAATCCCTCGACTCATTGCTGCGGCTGCCATACGGCTATCTGGGGAACAACCCATGTGATATCCAGCAGTCCCCGCTGAATCGCAGATAATACTTGAGCCTAAGTTCACTTGCTCAATTAAATGGTTCATAATGTTCTCTGCCGCAGGCGAACGGCAGATATTACCAAGGCAGACGAAGAGTAACTTGTAAGGCATAGGTAATTTCAATTTTGTAACACCCGGAGTGCGCGTTTAAGCGCAACAGGGTTGAAGAGGAGCCAGCCGCGATCGCTAAGTATATCTACCACTATTTGTATGCAGTGTCAAACTGCATTCGGATTAATTGTGACTATAGAATTTAAACTTTCTATACATCATCATCCGTCGCGCCTGGCTGTCCAATGCCCATAGTCCACAGTCCATATAAGATTGAGCTTTGTAGGTTACATAGATTACAAAATGTTCAAGCCCCGCCGTAGAGCTTACCAAAAACGCAGCCGACCGTTCCAGCCTCTACTCATACTCTTAGCCATACCCCTGATCTTGATTGTTCTGGAACTGCTCACACGCACGATCGTGGGTGCTACGGGCAAAAGGGATGAACTGACAAGTTATGAAGGCGATACCCCAATTGTCAACGCCTACCGCCTCAAGTTTCTAGATCAAGCGGGGAAACCCTACGACCTTCTGCCCAATTATGGGAGCTTGATCGCCAAACGGCGTTTATCAACGAGCTACAAATTAGCAGAAAACCAGAAAAACGAATACTGGCAGATTAACGAGCAGGGTTTTCGGGACTTGAAGGCGGTTCCCGAAGCGAAACCAAAGGATGAAATTCGGGTTTTTGTTGTAGGCGGATCGACAGCTTTTGGCCAAATGAGTTTGAATAACCAAACCACATTTGCCGCTAAATTAGAGAACTTGCTCAATCAAAGGGTGGCGCAGCAGAAAGCAGTTCCACAGAGCTTTCGCCCAGATCCGCTGCCTGTATACAGACCAGAAAGGTTGCAAGCCCTCACCCTACCGATACCGATTCGCGACGGTAAATATCGTGTTATCAATGCTGCCGTACCGGGGTATGCATCTGGTAACGAGCTGGCTCAGTTAGCTCTCAAGATATGGGCGTACTCTCCCGATGTTATTGTGGCTTTGGATGGTTATGCCGACTTAATGCTGCCTAGTTCGCAACAGGAAGTTAATATTCCGCATCTAGATACCTTTGCGAACAACGCGCCTCATCATTACTGGGTATATCTGAAGCAGAAGATGCAGGAGTGGGTTAATCAAGCTTATTTAGTTAAAGCAACGAATTACTGGTTATTGCGCCCCGAACAGCCTGTAACCCGTCTGAGTTTGGCGGTGACTGACCAGGAAACACCTTTAGTTAAAAGGTTGGCAGACAACCCAACTGAGCTAAAAAGTCGCACTGAGCGCTATAAGAATAATATTTTGCAGATGGCTCGACTGGCGGCACCCGCTCAGATTCCTTTGATTGTCGCGCTTCAGCCAGAGATTACTGCTAAGAGTAAGCGATCGCCAACAGAGGAAAAGCTCGTCAAAGATGAATTAGGTTCGACCTACACCCAACGGGTGCAGGCCGGATATGCAGAATTGGCGAAAGCTACACAGCAGGTGCAGCAAGCGTTCCCCACAAATGTGCGATCGCTAAACCTCTACAAGCTTTACGAGAATTTCCCCTCTCAGGCTTTTCACGACGCCGTTCACCTTACAGATGAAGCCAATACCGTACTTGCCGACCGCCTGTATAAGGCTATTTTGGACTTGCCGCAACTACAGCCGCCTCCACCAAAGCCTCTAAGATAACGAAAAAGTAAAAATCTTTCCCAGGCTATGCCTGGGAAAAATAGCAAAAGAAATAATTTTTCCTTTCTTTTGACTTTTGCTTTTATCCGAGTCCAGCAATATTAAGTCCGCCTGTAAGCTCTTCCATACGTTCCCGCATGGTAGCTGTGGACTTATCGTAGGCATCCATCATTGCGTCTGTTACCAGTTCCGAAAGCGCTTCCGCTCCTTGGCTGTAAGCGTCTTGGGAAATTACTACACGCCGAGGTTCCTGGTTACCGCTAAGAACAACCTTCACCAAGCCGCTTTCGTCCTGACCTTCAATCTCCATTTGCTCCAATTCTTCTTGGAGCCGTTTAGCACCTTCTTGAACCTGCTGTGCTTTTTTGAAAGCTTCGGCCAGCTCTTTCATTTTTCCGAGACCGAAGCCGCCAAATCCTTGTCCTTTGGTCATAGCGATTCCCGCTGTATTAGTAGTTGAATGTGTTCGTCAATCTCGATCTTAGTATCCCTAGCGAAGAGAAGATTAATTTCCCTATGCCAAAGCCAACCTGAAGACAGTCTAAGTCTGGGCTAGCCTGGCTGAAAATCACCTAAGATTCTTACTTCTGGCTCTAAGGAGAGAGACCAATGCTGTTCTACTTGCTGCTGAACGTAGCGGATGAGCTGAAAGATATCATTTGCTTTTGCGCCGCCGCAGTTGAGAATAAAGTTTGCATGGCGCTGAGCTACTTGAGCGCCACCAATTTGGTAGCCTTTAAGCCCTGTTTGTTCAATTAGCCAAGCTGCTTTGTGGGAGTCGGGATTGCGGAAGACGCTGCCACAAGAAGGTAAGTGGTAGGGTTGTGTTGTCTGCCGTTTTTCTAAATGTTTTTGGGTAGTTGCCATAACCAAGGCTGGATCTGCACCTGGTTGTAGCTGGAAGGTAGCTTGTGTTACTAGCCTCTTGTCCCCTTGCAGAATTGAGGTGCGGTAGGCATACCCCAACTCTTGAGGGCTAAGAATCTCAACGTTACCGTTTTGTGATAACAAATGGGTGTTGACAAGAATTGAGGCAGTATCGCTTAGGTGAGCGCCTGCGTTCATTACCACTGCGCCGCCGACTGTACCTGGGATGCCAACTGCCCACTCCAATCCTTGCCAGCCTAGTTTAGCTGCTTGCCAAGCTAAGCGGACAAGGGGTTCGCCAGCGCCCGCAGTCACTTGACCTGTTTCGGCATCGAAATGAGTGTGGCGGAGATGGCGAGTACCGACGACTAAACCGGGAAGACCGTTGTCGCTTACTAGGAGATTTGAACCTGCTCCCAATAAGGTGATGGGTAACGATTGAGAATGTGCCCATTCAAAACTTGCGGCTAAGTCTTCGAGGCGTTGAGGAGCTACATACCATTCTGCTGGGCCGCCAACTCTATAGGAGGTCAAGCTGCCCAAAGAAACTTGCGATCGCACTAGACAATTTGTTCCTGGTAAGTAAATACGTGACTGTTTCACGGATTCTTGCCCGGATGTTGAAGCGTCCACAGTACTGGGGGGATTATAGGAAAGAGTCATAAAGATTCACGCGCTTGAATGCCTAAAGGCCTACGCAACAAAACGAGGTTTGAATTTTGAGCAAAGGTAATAAATTATTAACTCCTCGCTCCTAACCATGCAGGGTTTCCCTGCTTTACTTCTCTTGACTCGTTTGATGTGAGGCCATAACTGAGGGAATAATCTGATTGAGGTTTCCTGCTCCCAAGAACAGGGCTAAGTCGCCTGGACGAAGGATTTCTGTTAGACACTTACCCACTGCCTGGAGAGATGGTTGGTAATGAACTTTGGGATGGTGCAGTCCAATTAGTTCTGCAACCCGTTCACCAGTAATTTCCCCTAAATTTGGTTCTCCCGCACTGTAAATATCACTGAGAACAACAATGTCGGCATCGTTAAAAGATTCAGCAAATTCTCGTAGAAAGGTAAGAGTCCGACTGTAACGGTGGGGCTGGAAAATGGCAACGAGCCGTCGCGGTTCTTGAACTTGCAACCGTGCAGCGGCTAGCGTGGCGCGGATTTCGCTGGGGTGGTGAGCGTAGTCATCCACGAATAAAATGCCATTGCTCTCGCCCTTAAGTTCAAATCGTCTCCTAGCTCCCTCGAAGGTGGCGATAGAAGATGCGATCGCTTCAAAGTCCACATTCAATATGCGTCCTACAGCTACTGCCGCCAGCGCATTGCTGAGATTATGTTTGCCCAGCAACTTCAACTTCAGTTTCCCAAGGATCTTTCCTCTTTCCCAAACCCTTGCCTCTGTTCCAAACGGCCCATAATTTACTTCATCTACTGTGTAATCAGCTCCCGTATCCCTTTGGAGGCTATAGCTGATTGTGGGTTTGAGTCTATCTCTGACTACACTGCAATCAATGCACCCCACCACAGTCTTACAGCGCAGCGCGAATATATTAAAGGTGTTAATCACCTGCTCTAGGCTCGCGTAGTGGTCTGGATGATCCAGCTCAATGTTCGTCACCACACCAATAGCGGCTGAAAGTTTAACTAAAGAACCATCTGATTCATCTGCTTCGGCAACTAGATAGGGGCTTTGTCCTAACCTCGCGTTGCCTCCCCAGGCATTCACTTCACCACCGACTACAATTGTCGGGTCTAAACCAGCGTTTAGCAGCATATACCCAATCATGCTGCTGGTTGTGGTTTTACCGTGAGTGCCTGCTACTGCAATACTCTGATAATCCTCAATCAAAGCCGCCAATAAATCAGAGCGATGAAAAATAGGACATCCCCTGTCCAGCGCCGCTTTATACTCGGCATTTGCTGTATTGATTGCTGTTGAACAAATTACCTGCGGTAGCAGTCCTACATTAGGGGAAGCAGAGGCGGCGCGATCGCGGACATACTTTGCATGCACCGTCTGTGCTTCCTCAAGGGGCGATTCCTGAGAATTACTCGTCCCTATCGCTGCTGCTGGTAAGGCTTCCCAAATTTTGTTTGTGGTCGGTTGAAAAAATTCTAAGTTTGTGGCCTCTTGACCTCCAAAAATATGAGCACCGACCGATTGCAAGCGCTGGGTAATATGACTTGAATGAATATCTGACCCAGATACTGGCAGATCCCGCTTTGCTAGAACGTAGGCCAAGGCTGACATTCCAATTCCACCAATGCCGATGAAATGAAATGGCCTCCCGCTAAAATCAACATTATTCGGCATCTTAGCTCCTTACACACCACACCGCACCAAACTGCACCGTTAACACGCGCTAATCATATCAAGAATTGTTTTTTCCCGATACATCCCTGACGATATTTACAGTACCAACGCTTGCGCGATCGCTGTATTTTGCTGGGTTTGCTTCAGTTGTAGTTTAATCCCTTCTTCACCCAGTTGCTTCTCCCCCCGGACTGGTTTTATCTTTTATCGCTAAAATTTATTGTTATTCCGGAGAATTCTGGGTAAAACTCCCACTAGGTCTTCGATCAGGCCATTACTCGTTTTTCTCTTTAACTCACAATTGTGTCCACCAGCAACAAACTACGCACCTGTTGATGGTTCTGCCGCCAAACGTCTACTGTCCACCTCAGCTAAGATCGATATACAACTTCTCAACTGTGGCCTCCGGACATAGCAGACACAATTACAATAGCCATCTGAGAATTACATAAGTTCTCAAACTGGATGGCAACTAAAGCTAATTAATATTGCAAAATACGATTAAATTGCGCTTTTTTCAAGTTGAAAACTATCACTTATGAATAAATAATTTAATACACTCTTTGTATATTTATGTAATTCTTTATTGCAACCTGTAAAAGTATTTTAGTTGTAAAAAACAGGTTAAAATAGCGTTTTTATATTTACTTAGCATAAAGCTTACAGTAAGCTTTATGCTAGAACTTCGATGAATTAAATTGATGATGAGTTTTCGGGAATGAATTAATGTAATACTGCTTTATATTGTGAAATAGAAAAATAAGTGTTTTAAGTAAATATGCTTGGGTAAGCTTCTCTATTTTTCTGTAGTTAATTGTATATTTGATATAATATTATAAATCAAATCAAAATAGTTGTTAATCTTATTTGATTAGAGCCAGTTTTTTAAATATTTAAATATTTAAATATTTATTAATAAATAAAAAAGTTTTTTATTTATAGACGACTCTTAATTTAATACCGTTTGTAGGCCGTACCAAGCAGCATTACAAACCAGAGGCAGCGGGGTTAAATAAAGAAATGCTATCTTCAAAATTAATCGTTATAAACTATTTTACAATTTATGAGCCTTTGCTTCATATATACCCAGATGATATGTAGGCGTGGGGATCTGACACGGGCAGCCCCAAACATATATGCTTGGGATATCTTTGATATTTATTCTACTACACTTAGTTTTCTTGAAAATGCAATATCCTCTTATATAGCTTCCCTGTATTACTTTAAACGGCAGAGAGGTTAAGTTTTGATATTTTTAGTTTGCTAGAAATGCAGGCAAAATATTTAGTTATACCCTAATTCTAAATATTTTTAACTTTGTTAGCCTTAAAATCTCTAAATTGAGCGATCGCTTAATTAAACTATATATTTATAAAGCTCAATTTTAAAGTGATTTAATTAGCTAGCGATCGCATTGCTCTAATGCAATGGATTATGACTTATATTTATTTTAAACTTATTTTGTGAGGCAATGCGCTATTAAACTTTACCTATAGCCTGCAACTTATGCGCTTACCTAAACAAAAACTTAGCCATTTTACGAGAACCAGCCATTAAAGCGGCTATATGTGGAAGCACCCAAGGAATTGGCTCAAAGTGTCAATTTCAGAGGCGGACGGAAACTGGCAATTACTGTAATCAGTACAGTAGTTAATACTATTGCTAGCAGGAAATTATAATTTTTCTCTAAAGCTTTTGAACGCTATCTATGAAGAACTACATCTATAAATTTTTAATAAAGTAAGAAATTATTATTGCGTAATGTTAGACAGTTAATTATCATAAATATCATTTACAAACAAAAATTTACCATCGAAGCGGGATTTTCTGGTAGAGGAGCCGCTGGCGCTGCGATCGCACTTATGGAGGATACCGACTTCAGCCAGAAGGGGGACTTAAGCGCGAGATTTGATATCGCTACTGATATCGCTTCGATCCCCCATTTATCGCGCGATCGCTCGAATATATTCTCGGTTGGGGGCAATGTCATTGAAACCACGATCGACCCAATACTTTACGCCGATCCCCCACGTACTGGATAATTTACCTAAACGCCATACGCCTTTCCCTTCTAAGGGGACAAGGGCAATAGATCGAGGACAACAGACAACCGACAAAAAGCAGATAACTTCTCGCTTACCGCTTTGCGATATGATCTGGGTCATCAATAAGAATTTACTGAGCTATAAGACAGAGGGCAAGACGCTGTGATTAGAGTAGCGATCAACGGTTTTGGACGCATCGGACGCAACTTCATGCGGTGCTGGCTGGGTCGAGAAAATAGCAATATTGAAGTCGTTGCCATCAATGACACTTCCGACCCAAAAACAAACTCCCACTTGCTGAAGTATGATTCCATGCTGGGCAAGTTTAACGCTGACATTAGTTGCGATGACAACTCCATCACAGTAAACGGCCATACTGTTAAATGCACATCGGATCGCAACCCAGAAAACTTGCCCTGGAAAGATTGGGGAATCGACCTGATCATCGAATCGACCGGAGTCTTTACAGACAAGGCAGGGGCATCCAAGCATTTAAACGCTGGCGCTAAGAAAGTTTTGATTACCGCTCCTGGCAAAGGAGATGACGGCACGTTCGTCGTCGGTGTCAACCATCAAGACTACGACCACAACAAGCACGTAATCATCAGCAATGCTAGCTGCACCACCAACTGCCTAGCACCCGTTGCCAAAGTGCTGCACGAAAAATTCCATATTATCAAAGGCACGATGACGACGACCCACAGCTACACTGGCGACCAGCGCTTGCTGGATGCCAGTCACCGGGATCTGCGTCGGGCACGGGCTGCCGCGCTCAACATTGTGCCTACTTCAACTGGTGCCGCCAAAGCAGTTGCTTTGGTGCTGCCAGACCTCAAGGGCAAACTGAATGGTATTGCTTTGCGCGTCCCAACTCCCAACGTTTCCGTTGTGGATTTGGTAATTCAGGTCGAGAAGCCGACTTTCACTGAAGAAGTAAACCAAGCCCTGAAGGATGCCGCTGAAGGCTACCTGAAAGGGATTCTGGAATACAGCGACCTGGATCTTGTCTCGTCAGATTATCGCGGTACCAATTCCTCGGCTATTGTGGATGCAAGCTTGACTATGGTTATGGGCAATGACCTGGTTAAGGTTGTGGCTTGGTACGACAACGAGTGGGGCTACAGCCAGCGGGTTGTGGATCTTGCTGAACTGGTGGGCGAAAAGTGGGTTGCTTAAAAGTTTTGAGTTTTGAGTTATTAATTCAAAATTCATAATTTCTAAAAATGCTGAAACCCTTGGGCGAGAGTGATTTGTTGGTTGGGATATAAACCGCTGGAGTCTACTAACAAGACTTGAGAGCCTGTTGTAATTGTCCCGACTACTGCTGCACTCTCACCCAATTTTTTTACTAATGCTTCTGCTGACTCTGGAGGCAGACACAGCACGAGTTCAAAATCTTCGCCGCCGTATAATGCCCATTCGAGCGATCGCTCTGACGAAACCATGCGCTTAAGTGCGTCTGGAATAGTAATCCAGTTGCGCTCAATTTGTGCCCCGACTCCACTGCATCGGCAGATTTGCACAACGGCGTCTGCTAAACCGTCGCTGCTGTCCATGCCAGCTACTCGAATTTCGGATTTTAGATTTTGGATTTTGGATTGGGAATTTAGAATTTCCCAGAGGATAGGCAAGACATCCAGGCGGGGTTTGGGTCGCTGGTGAGCCTGTATTAAAAATGTCTGTTCAGATCCACTAAGATTTTTGCCTGATTCGGGGTGGAGGAGTAATTCTAGCCCCGCTCGCGATGCGCCGTGAAAGCCAGTGACGACGATCGCATCCCCAACCTGGGCATTACCTCGACGGATGATATGAGTTGGGGAGACTTCGCCAAAGGCTGTAATTGCTACTGTAACTACATTTGAGCGACAGATATCACCGCCAACAATCGGCGTGTTGTATGCGTTTAGGCATTGGGTGAGTCCTTGGTAGAGTTGCTCAACCCAGGCGACTGGTAAATCGGCAGTTACGGCTAAACCTACTGTAATGCCTAGTGGGGATGCTCCCATTGCGGCTAAATCTGATAAATTGGCAGCTGCGGCACGCCAACCTGCGTCTTGTGGGGAAGTAGTGCGATCGCTAAAATGTACCCCATCCACCAGTAAATCTGTTGTCACTACTAAAGATTTGTCGGGATGAGTCTCCAGTACGGCTGCATCATCTCCGACTATTTCTGCTGCACAAAAGCGCTGCAATCGTGACAACAAACCTTGTTCGCCTATGTCGCGAATTTTCATGGAGTTTTTAAGAACCTTCCCGCTTGGAGAACGTGGAGAGAATAGAGATAAAAAAAGGTGCGATCGCGCCTCAACTCATGTATCAGAAAAAACAGAGCGATCGCTTTGTTTCTTCTCCCATATGATGCTAATTTCTATCTGAATAGGGATGTCTAAGTTTGGGAAAGCGATAAAATGTATTCCCATCATCATCAACTTCTGTAAGCGCGTTCAACAACTTAACTTGGCGCTCTAGGTATTGCTTTGCCAACTCGGTATCGACTCTAGCAGCTGCGGCTAACTGGATTAACGAAATACAACTATCTTGTTCTTCCAGCAATTTATAAAAAGCATTCTCTACAAGCACCTGCTGCTGGCGCTGCTGGAAGGCACTGGTAAATAACATAACTGCGCTGACACCCAGCCCGACTATTAATATCACCTCAAGAATTGCCATAGCTAATTTATTAATATTATGAGTGAAGCTGCTATTAGAAAGTAAGGTGGGCACTGCCCACCTTACTATAAAAGTTATGAGTTATCAGTTCTTTAAATTCCTAACTCAAAACTCAAAACTCTAATTAGGCTGTTTTCTGCGGCTCGACTAAATTATCTAACCCTTGGACAACCTTAGCTGACTCAATCTTATCCCCCGGCTTGATTTTTTCGAGAACCTCTTTCCCTTCAATCAAATAACCGAAAACCGCATAACGTCCATCCAACAAATTGCGTCCTGCTGGAGTCAGTTCGGGTTCATATAGGAAGAAGAAAAACTGAGAAGAGCCGCCATCGGTTTCGCCTTCTGGACGAGCCAGAGCAACAGTACCGTAGGCTTGGAAGGGCAGAACTGGGTCTTCGCGGAAACGTCCGGCCTCTTCTAGAGTAATACCGTACATGGGGGCTTTATCACCTTTCACCAGCACTTCGAGGGGAATAGCGCGGTATTTGCCAGTTGCAGGATCGATGAAACCCACATCTTTTCCGGGTGGATCTCCAGCTTGGACTACATAAGATTCTTCAGCACGGGTGAACTCCAGGCCATTATAGAAACCGCGCTGTACTAAATCTACAAAGTTACCAGCCGTAACGGGCGCACTGTAGCCATCAAGCACTAAGGTGAGATTACCTTTACTGGTTGCCATTTCTACGGTAGCGCGACCTTTGAGTTGAGGCAGGTTGCTGAACTCTGAGGGCACTTCATAGGGGAACTCTTGCACCATTAGTTCTTCTAGCTGACCTACTTTGTCGAGGATTTTGCCTCGTTCGAGCCAAATGTTTTCCTTATCTTTAGCTTCGACTGCCTCGCGCAGGCTGGCGATGTCCTCGTTCATTTTGGCAATCAGGTCTTCGGCTTGGGGTTTTTTTGCCTCCGGGACACTAGCGAGGATTTTATCGGCGCGATCGCGGAGAATTACAGATGCTTTGGTAATATCCCCATTTATAGGATTCCATCGCTTACCGCGCAGTTGTGTGGCAATATCTTCTAAACTGGCTTGAACTTCCCGCACTGGCTTGTTGTCAATCGGTAGTGCATACCTTAACAAAGCTTTGCCGTCAGTAATGGCATTCCCAGGCGGTAATGCAGCACTGAGTCCAACTGACAAAGACATCAGCAGCAGTGCCGATACACCAGTTTTAAACAAGCGCTTACACCAATCGAGCAGGGAACGGTTTGAATGAAGCATAAATTAATTCCCAGTTGCTGCCAAGCAGTTGCCTTCAGCAGCTTTATAGGCTCAAAAACTCCATTCTTAATCTTCCCATACGCCTGTCCCCAGCCGTCATGAGCGTCGATTCCAATTGACAATACAGGCAATACACCGCGCACGCGGTAAAATAGGATGCCAATTGTTCTGCCAACTAGGCAACTGACTCAAAGATTTATGATTTCGAGTAACGACTTTCGACCTGGTGTGACGATTGTATTGGATGGAGGTGTCTGGCGAGTGGTGGAATTTCTCCACGTCAAGCCAGGGAAAGGTTCGGCTTTTGTGCGGACGAAGCTGAAAAACGTGCAGAGTGGAAGCGTTGTGGAAAAAACGTTCCGGGCGGGAGAAACTGTACCCCAAGCCAACCTGGAAAAAAGCACGATGCAGCATACCTATAAAGAGGGCGAGCAGTTCGTCTTTATGGATATGGAAAGCTATGAAGAAGCTACTCTGCGCCGAGAACAGATTGGAGATCGCGTCAAATATCTCAAAGAAGGCATGGAAGTAAACGTCGTCCGTTGGGGCGAAGCTGTTTTGGAAGTGGAACTGCCTAACTCCGTTGTGCTAGAAGTTACACAAACCGATCCGGGTGTGAAAGGCGATACTGCGACGGGGGGATCAAAACCCGCTATTGTCGAAACTGGTGCTCAAGTGATGGTTCCTCTGTTTATTTCTATAGGAGAGCGAATCAAAGTTGACACTCGCACCGATACATACATGGGTCGGGAATAGTGCAGAAGTCATTGGTCAAGTGTCATTGGTCATTGGTCCTTGGTCATTGGTCATTGGTAAGGGACTAAGGACTAAGGACTAAAGACTAAGGATTAAGAACAAAGGACTAAAGACATCTATGGCAATAGACTTCAACGAACTTAGGGAACTGCTAGCAGCGATCGCTCATACTGACATCGCGGAACTGATCTTAAAAAGCGCTGATTTTGAACTTACAGTGCGTAAAGGCATGGGGGGTACGCAAGCCCCAGCTAATTTTGGTGCTGCTGGCACAACTGCGCCAACACCGACGCTCCCCCCTACACCCAGCCCAGAACCTGCGGGTCGTGACGCTACACCTGCTGCTTCTCCACCAATTGATAGGAGATGGGTGGAGGTGACATCCCCTATGGTAGGAACGTTTTACCGTTCGCCTGCTCCGGATGAACCGCCATTTTGTGAAGTGGGCGATCGCATACGCACTGGTCAAACGGTCTGTATCATTGAAGCGATGAAACTGATGAATGAAATTGAAGCTGAGGTATCTGGAAGTGTGATGGAAATACTTGTCGAAAATGGCCAACCAGTAGAATACGGACAGCCATTAATGCGGATTAATCCGGAACAATGATTCCTCTATTGTTATATACATACTAGCTGCTAAAATTTGGGGATCAGTTCCTTCGGGTTAATCGGATGCAACAAATCACACCTGTACCGCAAGAAGTTACACAACAAGTTGCAGAATACTTCAGTATTCTTAGTGAGCCGATGCGTCTGCGGCTTTTGAACTTGCTGCGCGACAGCGAGAAATGCGTGCAAGAACTGGTTGAGGCGACCGATACCAGTCAAGCTAATGTATCAAAGCACCTGAAAGTGATGTTACAAGCGGGTATACTCAGCCGCCGCTCTGAAGGAACATCCGCTTACTACAAGGTCGAAGACGAGCTAATTTTCGAGCTGTGCAATCTTGTTTGCGATCGCCTCGCTACTCGGATTGAACAGCAAGCTCGTCACTTTCGTGACTTCAGTCTTGCCAACAAACACTGATGTTGTTAACGAGCGATGCTTAAGGGTTCATAGTTCATGGTTCACAGCGGGAACTGTTGAACAATGAACGATGAACATTAACCTATAGCTGATAGTCAGCCTCAAATTTCTTGCGCGTCAGCGGCTGATCCAGCTCTAAGCCTTCCCCACCTAAGATTTCCAGCTTTTTCCCCTCCACATCAATCCAGACTTTCGCATCTGGATTGAGGCTGGTTGCGGTGTAAAGGACTTGCGCCACTCTACCCGTCATCGAGGTAGTTCCCCCCCCTGTGGTAAATTCTTGGGATAAATTAACGTGAATGCCATCCTCTCTCACATCGACGCTGCGAAGTTTTGTCCCCGACGGGATGGTGCTTGTTAAATTCGCGTCAGTCGGTCCCGATAAAAGGGTATTAAAAGCATCCCCTAAAAGCGCAGTGGGTTTGCTGTTGGTCTTTTGTAGCTGGATGGAACTCGGCACCACTTCAATCCTGCCCGTTTTTTTAAGCCAATAAACTTGAACTGTTTTCTCGGCTGCTGGCGGCAGACTCTGCGTTGGCTGCGGCGCTTGAGACGCTGTGGTAATCGGCGTCGTAGCTGTGGGAACGGGTTGGGTTGTCGTTGTGGGAACGGGCTGGGTCGCAGTCGTGGGAGCGGGCTGGGGCGTGGTCGTTGTGACAGGGGGCGCCTGGGTTGCAGGCTGACCTGAATTTAACGCCCACCAAGCTCCAGCACCCCCCGCCGCTAATACTGCCGCCGATATCCCGGCAATTGCGCCATTGGAAATGCGACGGCCTGGTTGTTTATCTTCTTGCATATAAAGGGTCCTCCATCAGAATTTTGGTTGGATATGTGTGAGGAGGCCTAACTACTAAATACATTGAGGCCACAACTTTTCCGAAAGTTACGTGCAAGAGCTAATGGCTACTTGCTGGTATTGGGTGGCTGGAGCCGAACAAATGCTGCTAGTTCTAAGCGATCGCTATCTATTTTAAATTGTAAAAGTCGCGCAATGATGCCTGTATCCTCCAAGTTGCGGAGATCTAATCTGCTGCTCGCACCCGACGTAAGTGCGCTTACAAATTGGGGCGGAACTGGATTTCCGTTTACCGTCACCACTGGCGCAATCAGCTGTAGCTGCCGCCCTGACACTAGGCCCAGCCCTGACTCGATGTTAACAGCCAGCTTGTCAGTATTTTCCTGACCCTGTAAGTCCACTTGGAATCGCAGCCGATTGTCAGCCAAAAAGTCCACTTTTGGGTTGAGAATTTGATAATCTTCTGGCAAGAAAGCAGCAGCGGAACCGAGGGAGCGACGTGCTAGCTCCTGCAACCTTTGTGCAACCTTTGGTGACTTTAGAGCCTGATTAATATCTTTCTCAGTTATAACCAAATGCACCGCGCCCTGGACTGGATCTTTAGAGATACCAGCGATGGTGTCTGTGAGCGATCGCCTCTTGCCTTTTGGTTGTTTCTCGCCGCTTTGTCTGAGACGCTTTAAGTCCAGAGCAACCGGATCTGTTTCCACTTCTAATTGGTCAATCCTCACCTCTGGCGTCAGCCACAACCCTCGCCCAGCAAGCCTCACGCGATCCACCTTACCTTGCGCCACTTGGTACGAGGGCGCATTATCAACGCGGACTTGCAACTGCTCGACTTTATCAAACCGAGAGCGAATAGCACCCTCAGCAACAGTGTCAATAACTAAACCAGCGGGTGAGACGAAAGCAAGCAAGCCAGATAAGAGGATTGTTATTAATTCCATTTGTTAATCCGCAGCAGGTTTTTATTTATTAAGTTAGACGCTTCATGGATATTCGCTTGAGTCCCGCTTATTCTCGTCCCCAGGGTCCAGGCTGGGAACGAGAATTATGAGAATTACTTTAAAGCAGCATCAATCCATTGCTTTAAAGTTGGTATTACTTCATCGAGCAGAATTTCGTGTTTTTTGAGGGTAGCGCGTTCTACCACTTCGACTTTACCTGATTGAAGCGATCGCCCTGTTACAATCCTATACGGAATCCCAATTAAATCGGCATCTTTGAATTTAACCCCAGCGCGTTCATCGCGATCGTCGAGCAAAGTTTCAATGCCAGCTTGATTTAACTCGTTGTAAAGTTTTTCGGCTGCCTCAACTTGTTGCGCGTCGGTGATATTGGGAATAGTGACAATGGCGTGATAAGGAGCGATCGCAACAGGCCAAATTATCCCATCTTTGTCATAAGACTGTTCTACTGCTGACTGAGCCAAACGCGACACTCCGACACCGTAGCACCCCATAACTAGGGGAACTTCTTCACCTTGTTCGTTAGTGTAAGTAGCTCCCATTGCTTTAGAGTATTTAGTGCCAAGCTGGAAAATGTGACCGACTTCAATACCTCTGGCACTTTGAAGAGTTTGGCTAGAGTTGTGAATAGAGCGATCGCCTGCTTTTGCCTTCCTTAAATCCACCACTAGCTCTGCTAAAGGAAACTGTTCGTTCCAATTAGCACCAACTACGTGATATCCAGATTCATTAGAGCCAGTAACGAAATTCTTTAAATCAACAGCAGTCTTATCAACAAATCGCAAGAATTTAGAATTCACCTGCTTAGTTGAGGATATGAATTCATCTCCGATATTGGGAGCAATGTAGCCCAAAGGTAGAGGTTTAGCCGCCCATTTCTGTTGCGCTTCCGCATCGGGCACTTGTAAAGCTAAGACAGTTTTGCCGCCATAGTTAGCACCCACCCTTGTTAACTCATTGAACAACTTAACCTCATTAACTTCTTGATCTGCCCGGATACTCACTAATACCAAGACCGTTGTGCCATTATCATAAACAGCCTGATACAAGACATTTTTTACTACCTGAGTAGGAGAACACTTGAGGAATTTGCAGAGTTTTTCAATTGTGTCAGTTCCGGGAGTTTCCCGTTTTTCATAAGTAGTAAATGGTGATTCTTGTGCATCAGCGGGCAAAGAAACAGCCTTTTCCACATTAGCTGCGTACTGACCATCTTCAGTGTAGAGAACCTCATCTTCACCAGCTTCAGCCAGCACCATAAATTCTTGGGAACCAGAACCACCAATTGCACCAGAATCAGCTTGTACAGCACGGAAAGCCAAACCAGAACGGCGCAGCATATTGCTGTAAGCTTGGTGCATATCTTGATAAGTTTTCTTCAGGCTTTCTTCATCAGTGTGGAAAGAATAGCCATCTTTCATAATGAATTCGCGTCCGCGCATTAAGCCAAAACGAGGGCGAATTTCATCACGAAATTTAGTTTGAATTTGATAGAGGTGCAAGGGTAATTGCCGATATGAGCGAATCATGTCCTTGGCAATAGTTGTAATTACCTCTTCATGAGTTGGCCCCAGACCTAATTCTCGCTCTTGACGGTCTTGGAGCGCAAACATGATACCCTCAGCTTGAGTGTAAGTGTCCCAGCGTCCCGACTCGCGCCATAACTCAGCAGGTTGCAGTTGGGGTAGCAAACACTCTTGTGCGCCCGTTGCGTTCATTTCTTCGCGGACAATTTGGGAGACTTTTTGCAGCACTCGCCACATGAGGGGGAGATAGGCGTAGATACCGCTACCGATGCGACGGATATAACCTGCACGGAGTAATAGTTTGTGACTGGGTATTTCAGCTTCAGCTGGGCTTTCCCGCAGCGTGACGAAAAGCATTTGAGAGAGTCGCATCGTTTTCCCTTTTTAGACTGAGCGATCGCTATCCCAGTCTAAAACACGATCGCGCTTCATATGCCAAGTTCTTAAATTAGTTGACTAGGGTTGAAAATCCGCAGCCCACACTTACAATTTTTTGTAGAGACGCGATGAATCGCGTCTGGAGGTTGCGGGTAACGATTGCATCCAGATGATTTATTACAGCTTTATTGTAATGAATTGCATCTTACATCGTCTCTAAAATGGGCAGTTAATGCTATTGAAATTGCTGCTATATCAAGTGCGGCAATTTACCATATTGTCGATAGCCTTATTAAAAAATTAAGTGCCACGTCTCGATATTTGTCTTTACGGATGATGTAAAACATATCGCCCAAAGTTAAGGCTGAAACATAGCCTTCAACCTGTCGCTGTGCCACAAGTAATAAAGTGCGATCGCTGTCTGCATAATAAATATCCCGCTCAAGGGCATCGAGAAAATATCTATCTCATATATTTATTGCAGCTAACGTGGTATGGAAACTAGGGGCGATCGCACGTCTGGGATGGTAGAAGGGCGATGGCTATCGCCTACCGCTTCGCTACCGCAACCTCTATCGCATACTACAGCCTCATTACGTCCCTTCTCACTTCTCCCTTTGGTTATAAATTCGTTGCTTATTTAACCCCCTAGTTGATGGATTTGTGTTTGGGGATCATATCTATCTTCAGCGGGGTTAAACAAGAGTAGATTATTAGTTAATTTTCTTTAAGACACTGAAAACAAGTTTCCGAAAAATTTAGGAAACCAAGCAATTAATAAATTTTTGGAGGGTAATATGGTATCCACATCAGTTGGTGCTTACGATCAAGGTAAAGAAGCTTTAAAAAGCTTGAGCATAGACGATCAACTAGGCTTGTTGTGGTTTGTTTACACCAAAATGGGTAAATCTGTCACACCAGCTGCTCCCGGTGCTTCTGGCTCAGATATCGCTGAGGGTTTGTTCAATCAAGTTAAGGCACTTCCTCATCCAGAACAGCTACAAGTTCAGCGCGACATTGCCTCAAACGCAAATACTCAAATTAGCCGCGAATATGGTTCTTTGAGTCCTGAAACCAAACTGGCTTTTTGGTATTTCTTAGCGCAAGGAATGGACAACGGTACCATCATTCCTATGCCTCCTGACTATCAACTTCCCCAAGCCGGACAAGACTTGTTAGCACGTATCGAAGGAATGGATTTTCAACAGCAGATCGATTTTCTGCGCGGTGCCGTATTAGTTATGGGTGCAGAGGCTGCGCCTGGATCTGAGATCTAGAAAGATTAGTAAAGTTTGGCTAAATTCTTCTTAAGTAACCCCCGCTAGATTGTTAAGCAATCAGCGGGGGTTTTTTACTATTTAGCCATAGCTAAACTCACCTGTTCTTGCTATTTTGCCTACCACTTCTGGAGCATGAACAACTAAACCCAGATCTTCGGCGTAAGCTGCTAGGAAAGGCTGGCCTAAGTCTAAGCTAGCGAAAGGACTTTCTGAGGGTACTGCTAAATTGGCACTAGCTGCCTTTAGGCGAAACTCAAAATCACTTTTAAACAAAAGTAGATCGGTATTTAGGGTACTGAATGAAGTTCCAGTTAACGGCTGTCGCCACCATGTAGATAGAGGAACTAGCGCATCGCTGTAGCTGATACTGCAAAGTTGCTTATCCCCTTGAGTGACATTGACACGAGAGCGATCGCCGTGAGTCCAACTAAATTCAGCTAGTTCCTTGGGTAGACCCCATATTTTTCTACCACCCTCAACAGAAGCCGCACTGTCTACATAAATATGAGAAACCCAAGCACCGAATTTGCCTGCATAACTCACCATACCGGGGACAACAATCAACTCGTTGTACTGGAGAACGGAACCCGCAACGTAAGAGGATATATAAACTCCACCTAGCGTTTTTCCAGGCCATACTGAGATAATTTCAAACTCTGGGGGGATGAGGGGACGAGCTTTTTCAACATCTAACAAATGCACGGTTTGGATAGAAAACCCTTGTAACGTCCAAGGTGCTTGTGGATATGGCATTTTCCAACTCCTGCGATAATAGTTACCTCCATTAAGACTTCTTAGTAAACAAATAAACATCATCTCGCTGATAGGTTAATTGAAACTCTGGTGCATTTTTCAGTCGTTCCAATAAGCTAGCGGCGACAGAGGGAGAACTACCAAAGCCGGGATGACGCAAATTTAGCAACACATACTCAAACTCAGATAAATTAGCCGACTCTGAACCTGTAGTAGTCAGCTTAACTACAGAGCGGTGGGTTAAATGTGGAGCAACCTGCGGTACGGTTAAAACACTGCCTTTAGTATGAATTTGGGCAACAGCTTCTCGCGTTGCTTGCCACGTATCGAGAGAATTTAAATAGATAGACCAAAAATAACCGTATTTTCCTAAAGCCAAAAAAGCCACTAACGCCCACAAAATTATTCCCCGCTTGTTCCTCACCCAGCCCTTTCCTGCGGCAAGCGTTGAAATTACAGCCAATAACATAAAAGGTAGTATCGGCAGAGAATATTGATGCACTAAATTCCGTTGCGCTGGCGAATCAGAAAGAATGTTAATTACTAGGGTGGGAATTGCACCTACTAACGGGGCTAAATGAGCGGGTGAAAGTCCCCAAACTACTGGCAAAATTAAAAAAGCTAGATATTCCAGTGTATTGGGTGAGAAAACCTTACCTAATACTAATCCTGGCTGCAATAAGAGGTTTTTGGCAATGTCAAAAACTGAGTTGCCGAGATAAGCATAACGTCCGACTGCCTCGACTCCGCCCGGTCTAAAGTGGGGGATAAGTAGCTGAGTTGCTATCAGGAACCACGCGACACCAGCAAAAAGCGCGATCGCTCCATACAATCGCCTCTTTTCAAATACAAGCAGCCAAAAACCCATCGCCGCGACGGTGACAGATAAGGCATCCCGACAACCCAAAATAAATATAATTGCTAAACAGAACCACCCAATTCGATCCAGCCGCGCTGCTAAAATTGCCCCTAACATTGCGGGGAGTGCCATAACTTCTGGGTGGAAATCAAACAAATTGATATTAAAAACTAGGGGATAAAGCAAGTACACCGCCGCCATTGCGATCGCTTGCCCCTCTTTTAATCCCGCTTGCAATGCTAGATGCCAAGTTGGTAATGCGCCTAATGCCAGGGAAATAGCTTGTATAGCAAACAACCAGTGAACGCTTGGGTAAATTTTATAAAGCAACGCAACTAGATACATAATCCAGTCTGCGTGTCCGCCTAGAAAGTGATAGCCCCAAAAAGACACGATGGGAGGTTGTCCCTGACTAATCAAGTAAGCAGCTTGATCGAAATAACCCAAGTCAAAAGCACTTGATTGAAACAGTGCGTGTCGGATACTGCTGCACGCGAAGAAAATTAAAGCGATCGCGCCAATTGTCAACCCCACAGGATTAAGCTTGCTCAGTTTTTCTCTCACACCAAATTTTTTGTTATTTCTTACTTGTTAGAGACTTCTCTATCTTTTGCCCTTGTTCCCAGGTTATGCCTGGGAATGCTTTACGCTACCCATTGGTGTTGGGCAAATCGAATAGCAAATATTGCCAGTAATAAGGTAAAAAATCCCATCACTGCATATCCCCAACGAGGATAGCGCTCTAGTAACACGCCAAGCGCTACACTTAGCGAAACAATCCCATAAGCCAGACGGTTGAGGGAAATGGTACTTCCAGAAGTCAGAAGTAAACCCAACCCGCAAAACCCAAAAGTAACAGCGGCGGGGCTAAGGTTGGCGCGTAAGTGCCATAGCAAATACAAACCCCCTAAAATCGTCACGGTATTAAGCAACGGATCTCCTGCCAAAAGCCACAAAATTAGCCACAAGGCGCAGAAGCCATAGCCAACTTTAACAGAACCTAGCTTTTTACGATTGCGCCATAACCAATAACCACAACCGCAGATAATTAAAAACAAAATTGGGTGCAAAGGATCTTTAATATAGCCATATTTCCAGTTAGCTGAACCAACGGAAATTTGCGCGATCATTTTCCACCAACCCAGCCAATCAACCCCAAGCGATCGCTTCCATCCTTGCTGCGCGTGGGCAAATGCCAAAAAGTCTCCAAACTGCAATTGACAATACAAACAATATAAAATTAGCCCTCCACAAGTGGCTAAACTAGCAACATACGCAATAGGGGGACGGCGTTCTCGCCATGATGCGATCGCTAATGCAGGTACGAGCGCTATCCCAGTTGGACGGGCAGCAGTAGCAAAAGCTCCCCAAAGCCCTACCCAAATATAGTGTTGTTTATCGAAAGCTCTTAAAGCCGCTGTACTAAACAATAAAAACAGCCCCTCGGTGTAAATAACTGTTCCAAACAAAGATAGCGGGCAAAAGGCTAAAACAGCAGTTGACCAACGCGCCGCCTTTGTGCCCCCACGCTCTTCTACCCAAGAGTATAAAACGAGTATTGCACCCAGAAAGGCCAGATTATTTACCAGCGTGCCTGCTACTTCAAATGGCAAGCCAAGGTTCATTACTGCACGGATAAATAAGGGAAAAAGCGGAAAAAAAGCAACAGAATAAACGTTGCCATTATTATCGGGTTGATAGCCATAAGTCGCAATTTGCTGATAAGCTAAACTATCCCACCAAGAAAAAACACCCCAGCCAATTGTAGGCGCAACGCCCCCTGATGGAGCCGGAAGTATCGGGGCAATTAGCAACATTGCCACTAAAATTAACAATCGGCTCAACAGCCACATTGCAGCCGCAAAGATTAAGCCATTATCTAATAAAGTTTTGTCTTTGCTCGTCAAAGACGCGGAATTAGGCTCTAATAATTTTTCTTTCATGCACCCTCTCTAATGCACCCTTTTTAAGCTACCCAAAGATGTTGGGAAAATGCTATCGCGTAATTGGCAAGTAAGATAGCGAAGAAACCCATAATCGCATATCCCCAACGAGGATAACTCGAAAGCAGCAAGCCGAAGGCGATCGCAACTGGTACTATCCCGTAAGCGTAACGTTCGTTAGATGCTGTAAGTCCGATATTTAGAACCAACGCAAAGGCAAAAAAGCTATAGACAAGAGCAATAAGCTTGAGTTGGTTTCGCGAATACCATAGCAAATAAATGCTGCCGAACACCATGACAAGGTTAATCACGGGAGCTTTTGCCACCAACCACAGCAGGAAGAAAACAACGCAAAAGCCATAGCCAGCCATAACGGAACCCAGCTTTTTGCGCTGGCTCCATAACCCAAAGCCACAACCGCAAATTACTATAAATAGCAGCGGATGCCAAGGGTCTTTAATTGTGCCGCTCACCCAATTTGGCGCACCTATCGCCATTTCCATAAACATTTTCCACCAACCCATCCAAGGAAACCCCGGCGATACTCCCCATGCCCGCTGTACGTGGACAAACGCTAGGGGGTCTCCAAAACGCAGCCCGCAATACAGGCTATACAAAAATAGCCCTCCACCGACTGCTAAACTCGCAAGGTAGGCAATAGGCGGTCGGCGTTCCCTCCACGACACGAGCAGAAAAGCAGGTATTAGCGCCACACCTGTTGACCTAGTTGCAGTGGCTAATGCACCCCATAAAGCCGCCCACTTATGTTGCCTTTTATCGAAGGCTCGCAAAGCTGCTGTACTTACAGCAAATTGCAATCAGATGTACCACAATAAGGGTAAAGTAGAGAGGTAATAAAAAAATTATAGAGATGGCAGCAGCATATTCCATAGACTTAAGAAAAAAAATCCTCAC
>NZ_JACJON010000081.1 GCF_014695585.1 Microcoleus sp. FACHB-831
CTTGAACATAGTTATCGATAATTTTTTGCCGTAAGTCGAGCGAATATGCCTTCATTTCTCTTTAAGGAAAATGTACAACCTATCTATTAATCGTACCTCATTAGATAGGGAAACGCTATATGTCAATCCTACTATTATTTAACTAAATTTTGACTACTTTGTCAAGTATATTTCAAGTAAAAAAAAAGCCACTTTTTTCAGCTCCTTTTCTTGAAGAAGATCGCGTTTTTACTACAACATTGATTGGCAGATAACTATTGTTAGTTATTAACTAATTTTACGTTCCGTGACTAAAGTTAAATTCACCCATTCACCTTTATCGCTATAGCTGCGAATCATCCGCTGGCGTAAGTTAGGTTTAAGCAACCAACCAACTTCTAAAAAAAAAGGTTTACCAGCCTTAACTTGCAGAGGACAATTACAAGAAGCACCATCGGGTAGTAGCAAAATTTGAACTGGTTGAGAACCTTCGTCAAAATGGAGAATATTGCCATGAATTTTGGCACTAGAAGTTATTGTCCGATTAGCAAAAACTAGCTTCTGAACTAATTTATCTCCACCTTCGCGCTCTATCTTAAGATTCGTCGAATAAGTATCGAGCGATCGCCAGTCTGGATAAATTGTCACCGCCTCTCCCTGCCATTCTCCTAGCAATTGGTCTAAACTCAAATGCGGGCGCTCCGAGGCATTCTTACCAGCTAACTTTTCCCTAATTAAAGTAATTCTGTAAAACTGGGAGTCGCGATTATACAACTGCACCAGACGCAATCGCCTGTCACCATCAATCAAACCCAATTCTGCCCCAAATTCAGAAAAAGGCCCCCATTGAATTGAACCTTGGGAAAAAGCCCCATTTTCAAAAAACATTACGCTACGAGCTAGAGAACTATATTCTAAAACTTGTTCTTGTACCTCTTGAGAGGGGTGGAAGCGACGAATGCTTTGGCGAATTGTTTGATTGTTGTTAAGTCCTTCTAGAGTAGTTATCGTAGGCGTATCTTCTAGCAGTTCTCCTTGTGACGACAGAAGGGTAAAGGAACCCTGCCATTCACCTAAATTTTGCAGCAAACATTCCCACTGAGATTTCATAAAAATTTATACCTTATATACTGAAGCAGGCCATGCTATAGTTGAGTTTAAGGCGCGATCGCCTGGTGCTAACGTTCAAACCCGATCGAGCATAAAAATTAGGGATAAAAATAAGCCTAACGCCACAAGTAAATTGAATCCCTATTAAAAATTGAAATAAAATAGAGTAAAACTCCATAAATTGTCACACACCTGCGAGTCATAACTCCATGACGTCCGAAATTGCCGTCGAAAAGAAAAAGTTGGAAAACCCGCCTTTAGAGATTCACTATCTAGGCGATCGCGTACTCCGTCAACCAGCCAAGCGTATTGCCAAGGTAGACGCCGAAGTTCGGCAGTTAATCCGCGAGATGCTGCAAACTATGTACAGCGCCGATGGCATAGGTCTAGCAGCGCCCCAAGTTGCAGTCAACAAACAAGTAATTGTTATAGACTGCGAACCAGATAACGCAGCCAACCCCCCTTTGGTTCTGATTAACCCAACCATCAAGCGCTTGGGTGGCGAGATGTGTCTTTTCCAGGAAGGCTGTCTCAGCATTCCCGGCGTCTACATTGACGTGAAACGCCCAGAATTGATAGAAGTTGCCTACAAAGACGAAACCGGACGGCCTCAAAAATTAACTGCTAGCGGGCTGCTCTCCCGCGCCATTCAGCACGAAATGGATCATCTCAATGGCGTGCTATTTGTTGACCGCGTGGAAAATGGTTTGGTCTTGGCCGACGAGCTGAAAAAGCATGGCTTCTCGTCTGGAGCTGTCAAACCCGTCGCTACTGGTAGTCGCCCATGATGAGCGGTACGCCAAAGAGCGCTGTATATTTGCTCGGCTCTTGTGTAGCAGGAATTGCCGCCGTAGGTTCGATTTTTGAACTTTCTTCTGGAAATCCAGATTTAGGAACCTTAACGACGGCCATTATCCTGGCAGCGAGCATTCCCTTGGGTGGTTTCCTCTTCTATGCTGCGGTACGCGACGCCAACAGTAATCAATAAAAGGCAGTCATTGGTAATTGGGAATAGGGCATCCGGACTCCGGAGTCCGGAGTCCGGAGTCCGGGGAGAGTGGGAAAGTGGGAGATTAAACTCAAAACTTAAGACGCGATAAATCGGCGTCTCTACAAACTCAAAACCCATTACCCATTCGCCAGTTCCCAGCTCTCCATGAACAATAAACAGCCTCACAGTGGATTTCTCCGGCAGGTGTCGGCAGGTGCAATTGGGCAAGGACAACCCTACTCGCTACCGACCGACCGAGAGGTAGCAATCGGGCGCGAGCCTGGGTGTCAAATTGTCTTAGATTCCACTTCGTATGGGGGTGTTTCCCGGCGTCATGTTGCGATCCGCCCGTTATCGGGGCCTGCGGGGGGATCGCCCGTTTGGGAGATTTGCGATTTGAATAGTGCTAATGGCACATATGTCAATGGGCGACGAGTGCAGGGATGCCAAATTTTGGTTAATGGCGATCGCATTACGCTGGGTAAAGATGCCGCTGAATTTATTTTTGAGTCCCCCCCGCAACCTGCCCAGACAAATCAGGTAGCGAGCAACGCTCCGGCGTTTGTTGCTGTCCCCCCCACGCCAAGCGCAGATTCTGTCAGCTTTACCCAGTTGTTTCCCATTTTTTCCACAGGCCGGGATTTAACTACAAAAGCTTACCTCGTACCAGGCATCATCACGGTTGCCTTTGTGGTGTTATTGTTCGCCGCTGTCGGGGAGCCGCTAGTATTCAATATGCTGCTGGCAGCTTATCTGGCTTGGGGAGCGTTTTACTTTGTTTACCAACTTTGCGGCAAGCATAAGCCTTGGTGGGTGTTAGTGGCTTCAGCTCTAACCACCGCTTTGGTTTTGCTCAGCCCATTTTTGACAGTATTTATCGTTGTCTTTCGGGGCATATTGCCTGGAAGCCTGCCCGAAGGTCGGAATGAGGTAGACTTTCCTACTTTGCTCGTCCGGATGTTTTTTGGCGCTGGCTTAATGGAAGAGCTGATCAAGGCTTTGCCCGTCTTGATGGCTTATTTATTCGGTCGCTTATTTCGCTCCCCCATCAGGGAACGCATCGGTGTCGCTGAACCCCTGGATGGTATTTTGCTGGGAGCTGCATCTGCCGTTGGCTTTACCCTTTTGGAAACTTTGGGGCAGTATGTGCCTGAGATTATCGACAATGTGAGGCTACAGGGCGGCGAAGGAGTTGGCCAGCTGGTGGGATTGCAGTTGCTGATTCCCCGCGTTTTAGGCTCTGTAGCAGGGCATATGGCTTACAGTGGCTATTTTGGCTACTTCATTGGACTGAGCGTGCTGAAGCCCCGCAAGAGCTGGCAAATTTTGATGATTGGCTACCTTACTGCTGCCAGCCTCCATGCTCTTTGGAACGCAACGGGCGTTATCAGCGGCTTGCTGTTGTCCGTCGTAGGGGTAATGTCGTATGCGTTTTTAACAGCGGCAATTCTTAAGGCGAGGGCACTATCGCCGACGCGATCGCAAAACTTCGCCACCCGCTTTCTCGGTCCCCCTTAATGGGAGCCTTGGAGGGCAGACGAGCAGAGGAGGCAGACGGCGCAGTGCGAGTAGGCTGCTGTCCCAAGCTGCTAAGCCTTGCTCTTAGTGCATAATTTATACTCCTTTTGGAATGCCGTTGTTGAGGTTCGCTAAGGCAGACCGAGCGATCGCCATACTCACGCGAGCTTGTTCCATTTCGGATAACTCTGTCCAATCAACTTGTCGAACAACACTGAGGGCTGATTCAACAGCTTCTGCATCAGCTCCCCGCATCGCGCAGGCCAAAGGACGAGCCAATACCTGCAAGTCTTCTTCTGCCCAATAGGGTAGCAAGCTGTTAACACACTGCACCAGTTGGTCTGCCAAAGAGAGCTTGGCCGAACAAATTTCAGTGGCTTTTTGAGCGATCGCATCAATCCACGATTCGGGTACATATGCCGCAAAGCGTTGGTATAAAGACATCTTTACAGCCTGCGCTTCTGGTTGCTCTGACGTCCAGCATTCATGTAGCTGGGAAAATAACCTTTCACAGCCGGAGGAAATATCCTCCTCTGACCACTCTTGAAGTTCAAATTCCCGTTCTAGTGACGCCAAGTAAGCTTCTGAATTCGCCTCGCCAGGATTCCAGGGATATGCTGCCTCGTTTGGTAGCATGATTGCTTCTAGTAAGTCAGCGGCAGCGTGTGAGAAAGAGTCCCCAAAATATTCAGAATAAATCGATTGGCTGGTCATTTTACTGCTCCTGCGTATATTTATAGTTTCGTTTGGTGAAGTCTTTTAGCTTCGCCCCTGCGATCGCACAGCCTCAAGTCTCAAGTCAAAGTTCACCAAGTCTTGCAAGTCAGGAAGGAAAAATTTCTTTTGCATGCTACCTTGTGCCTTGAAGTCTTCTGAGTTGTGATTTTTGACTGTACGATGTCTGGGGTAGCTACATCGGCATTGACGCCACTTCCGTAAGAGTTTTGAATTAGAAATTGTGAAGTTTGAAGGTGAAATTTTGAATTATAAAGTTGAGTTTACAATCTTTACATCCAACCCTTCTTCGCAACAACCGCCAAATGGCCGAACAATTTGTTGTTCTTTATTCAAAATTCACAAACATTGAAGCTAAGAACAAAAACTCCGACACATCACCTTTATCGTTCAATAGTGAACTCCAACGTCTGACCTTGAGGATTCCCAAACTTTAGTTGCACTCCAGATTGCAACGCCACTTCCTCATGGTGGACTTTTTGCCAACCATTAGGGCCTGAAATTAGAGTTCCAAAACTAGAATCATCGCGCAGGATGTATGTAGGCTTGGCTGGATGGTCTGCATTAGAATCGCGGCGGAAAATTTCAGCGTGTTTTCGAGAAACACCTGGTTCTTCTAGTACCACGTCGTTTTCCTGGCTGCGACCCACGCGCATGCGGGCACCCTTAATCTGCCAGATCTTCTCAGTCGTTCCGAGCGATCGCAATGACGCAGTGGGTGTATGTCGTTCGCCACTGAGGGGAACTCCTATCGGCATTTGCGTAATGCCATCCTCCGATGCAATCAGTCCGCCGTCAAACTGGGGATGCATATACAGAACGGGCAAAGTCCAGGCTGGTTTGTTAAATTTGTAAACCATTAAAAGCTGTTGCCTTGCTAAGGCCACTGCCTGGTCAATAGGCTGCCGTGCTGCCAGAGCTTGGGCAAAAGCCTGGATAAAGCTAATAGCTTCCTGGTCGGCAATGGAGTCCCGCATAGCCAAAACAGCTGGGACGCCATGGTGAATCAGAACTTCTGCCAAACTGCTGCGCTCTAGCGATCGCTGGTTGTGTTGGTCGGGTTGAGCGCCCCAGCAGGCATTTACTACACACAGAGTTACTCTGCGAGAAACCAAAACCTGGGCTAATTCAGTCCCGTTGATTGTAGCGTCAGGTCGCAAAAACAGCAGGCCACCGTCCGGCCCCGGTACTCCATGTCCCGCATAAAACAGGATGTTGTAGTCGCCAGTTTCTAGACGTTTGATTAGTTCGGCTCGTGTTGGTTGGACGAGCGCATCCACCTGGCCTAAAACTGTTGAGCTGGAGTAGTGGCTAGATGCATCTGCTTGGCCGCTGCGTTCTAGGATTGAAGCTAAGGTAGATGCCTCTTGCTCCAGCTGTAAAGAGCCACTTGAACGTTCCGGATCTCCAGCGTCCTGTCCTAGTACCAGCAAGATGTTTAACCCACTTGCTAAGCGCTGGGGTGGGAGCGGGTCAACATAACTGGTAGTACGACTAAAAAGAATTTGCTGGCTTAGAGAAATTGCCTGTTTCCCCGGTTGGGGTTGCATAATTTCCCAAGGCAAAGTGATTAAATCGGGGTCGCGAATTTCTAAGCGCAAGCGCAAGGGGTTTTTCTGACCCATGGCAATTCCCTGGCTAGAGGCAAGGGCATTTTCAATCGGGCCGTCAAACAGCCACTGCCACAGGGAAATTCCCAAATCTTGCATTAGCCTTCCGCCATATGTCGTCTGACCGACAAAACCCATACCCGTCTCTGGAGGCAATTTGAGGGGGGGTAAGTTGGCGTGATCTGCTAGGGGGACGTGGAGGGGGCCTTGACCCTTAAACATCTGCTGCCAAGCGAACCAAGTCTGCGTCAAGGCCTGCGGCCAAAGGCAGTCATGGATAACATATCCACCAGGATAAGGAGCCTTCACAACCCAAATGGCAAAGTTGTCTGCCCCAGCTTTTGTGAGATGGGCGATCGCTAAACTGAGGCAAGGATTCTCAGACCGAGACATTTAAATAGGGATAATTTGTTTATTGGTCACTGTTCATTGTCGATCGATTCCTCGTTCATTGGGAAATTGTTGATAACGATCAACTCCCAAGGAGGAACCACGAACTATAAACCATAACCTATTTGCTTTTCTATCAGTCTACCTAGTCTTGGGTTGGGTCGCTCATAGCGATCGCTTATGGGCAATTTCAACCTACATTCTAAGGATTTGTCCCAGGCGTAGCCTCAGTTCCACCGCACTGTTCGGCAGCACCAGGGTCTAGGATTTGGCTGACCGATTCAACCTCGGATGCTCGAATCCATCCCACCTGTCCCTGTTTTGCCTGAATATATTGCACGGAGTTTGGCTTCGGCTTGGAACCCCCAGATGGTTGCAAACCTTGGGTTTTTGAAGGTGAGGGCAATTTTTTGGGGGCTGGTGGTTGTAGTGCTTCTTTCGTGACACCTAGCGTTGGAGTTGAGCAAACTCTTAGCTTTAGCCAACCCTCCTGCAAAGCACTTTGTTGAGTGTCGATCACTTGTAAAACACTATTGCGGGGAACTATCCCAAGCACCTCTTGGCTTTTAGGCGGCTCAAACTCTGGTCGCAGCAGAAACGACACGTTTTCCCCTTTTGAGTTCTTTGCCGTTGAACTAAGGATTTTTATTTGCGCCCCAGTCGTCACCGAGGAAACAGAGGAGGGAGTTGCCTTGGGGATTTCTGGATCAGATGATAAAATGGCTGGTTCGCTAGGGGCGGGATTTTGCTGTGCGCCGATCGTAGCCACTATAGAAGGCCAAAAGTGAACCAACGTCCCACCCAGCATCCCCAGTACTAAAAATGTCCCCAATAACATTGGCCAGGAAGGCCCCGATGCACGAACCTGGGGTAACTGCTGCGTTTTCATCGCCGAAGGAGTAGCGCTAGGGATATCGGCAGAGGGAGGTGGAACTGCTCCCATCTGCATGACCGTGCTTTCACTTCCCCCAGTTGCCGCTTGAGGGGGTACCTGACAGTAGACCAAACCAACCGTAACATTGTCATGTCCGTTTTGCGTGTTGCCAAGCTGCAACAGACGCTGCCCTGCGGCTGCCAAACTAATCTGGCCTTCTAGAATAGGCAAAATTTCTGTTTCCCAGTATTGCTCTACCCGGTCGTTGTCGCTCAAGCCATCAGAGCAGAGGAGGAAAATACAATCCTCATCCAAAACAAAGCGCTGTACGGTTGGATGCAGGGTTGCTGACGAACCCATCCCCAAAGCTTGAACCAGAGAGCCAGATGTTGGCTGTTGCACGGCATTGCGGTAAAGGGCATAGCCAAGCCGCACCTCCCGCGAAGCAAGATCGTCATCCTGCGTAACTTGATGGCAGCCAGTGCGACTTATTCTGTAGACTCGGCTATCTCCAACATGAGTAATAGTTATCCAAGGAGCGATCGCCAGACCCATCACTAAAGTAGTGCCCATGCGTTGCCGTTCGTGCCGCTTTTCAGTGTCGTTGCGCTGACTGATCTGGTCGTTAGCAGCACAAGCAGCATTTTCTAATTGGGTCGTCAGGGTTGCTAAGTCAAGCGTCGGGCTAAGCGGCATACTCTCTACCCGTTGCCGTATAGTTTCAATCGCCATGCTGGATGCCACATCGCCCCCCTCATGACCGCCAATGCCATCGCAGACAATGGCTAGAGCTGGTTGGTCAGAGTTGGTGGTAAGCGCTGTTCCGCTGGGCGGGTAGCAGGCATCTTCGTTGCGACGGCGGCTTGGTCCCTTATCGCTAAGAGTGACAATCTGGAAGTTATGACGGTTTCGCGTGCCGGCTTCTCCTGATGAAATTTGTCCGCAGTCTGCGATTCCCCGTTCCAACATCGCTACCAGTTGCTCTGATGTCTGTACCCCACCTTGCGTTAGTGAAGCGCAAAGTTGTTCTAAAAAGTTGGCTACCAGAGGGTGAGCCTCAGTTGCCCACTGCGACCAAAGAGTACCTAGTTGTTGTAAGGTCGCAGTCCCACCAGTATCCTCCTGCAACTCCAACAACCTTACTAGCGATCCTTCTACCCGCAGCAGTTTACCGTTGAGCAACGAAGATGCCACGCTGTAAACACTCATCGGTTGCCACAGACACGCTATCTGCCACAGCCAATGCAACTGGCGCAAGGGCGGGGCATTTTTCCAGACGTTTGCTATTTCTGGCATCAGTTGTCCCAAGGCATTTACCCCGGAACCACCTGAATATACTGGTACTTGCTCTAGCAGCCAGATTTCTTTGTTGCGTCTTCCATCACCAGTTGTGGCAATTCCGTACACTTGGGGAACGTGGAGCTGATATGGAGAAAGCTTGAGATAGGGTGCTAAATCAGGTGGTATTTCTTCGGGGGTCTCCGGTACCAGACCGGGTTTGGTATCCAGAAGAATCTTATCCCTTTCTACTAAATAGCGACCCGCAAGGATATCCCCAGGGCGATAAGCTTGTATTCCTTCGTCGCCCACTGCCCACAAGTAGCGTTTGAGCAGCGGCGTGCGACATTTCTGGCAAAATTTATGGCTCTGAGGGTTGGGAGCCTGACAACGAGAATTAGGGCAGTTAAGCGTTGCCGCATCAGGAGTTTGCATGAAGATTCTTTCACAGGCCAGTTACATTTTGGCTCTTAGAGCCGCATTAGGCTATTGGGAAGTCAGCCATATGCGGAATTGCCCGCACAGTCGGATTAATCTGGATTTTAGCGTCTGATTATCTACAAATTGCTGGCTGGTAGATGAATCTTATCTGTGGAGAATATAATCCACAATTTGTTACTCTCGACGATCGAGCAATCCGCTGTCTTTCATCAACTGGGGCCAGATAATTACAAAGTAGCCCATCCATATCAGAACTGGGATAGCTACAATAACCGTTACCCAGGCAGTTTTTGCCAACGCCCAACTGCCACCGATTAGCATAGTACCCGTTAGCAAAATCGACCAGGGCTGACACCACCAAGGCTTATAATTCCAAGGGCTTACAGGCTGTTGTTCATGCATAATACGGACAAACTGATTTAGTTACTGTTTCTATATTTTGTCGGTTTTAGGTCAAACCTTGCTTGGGCAATTACCATGCCGGAGGTTAGATTTGAAGCAACCCGTACCTACCTGGGCGTGTATTTGCCTGATTTCTCCTGCCAACTATGTTACTTTGCGGATGCACGCCGTAATTTTGTTTTGTTTCTACCGCCGATGCAAGGTGATTGCCATGTCCGAGATTGAACCAAACGCTCCTGTCGATCGCAAGTTTGCAGACCTAGACTCGCCTGCTACTGGAGAAGTTAAACAATTAATTTCCCAGCTAGAACATTCTCACCACCTGCGTTACAAGATGATGAATCTTGAAGCTTGGGCACTTGCTGAAACGATGGATAGTTTTCTCCCAGGTTTTTGGAGTCGCTTCCTAGAAAATCGTCGAATTGCTCTTAAGCAATTTCTGGAACGGAAGCGAGCCAAGGAAGAAGGAGTTGATGGTGATTCTGGGCGGTCTGATTAAACCGTTCCCTCAGAACAAGTTTAAACAAGGCTTCCTTCACCTAAAAAACAGATTTTATTACATTAAGGCTAAATTTTGACCTCCACAAGGGTGTCAAAAGTCAATAGCATTAGCACAATCAGATGACGGGCGCATAGGCTGTTCCCAAACCCTTATCCTTAATTCGTCGCTTAGTACTTCTATCGGGAGGGCGAGAAAATGAAAGGGAAAAATTTTATACCAGAAGGACAAAGATGAGGGCCAGCGTTAGCGATCGCGCATCGACCTTCTGCTGTCCGGCCAATATTAATACTTCTTAAAGCAGGCGTCAATTATCCCTAGAGAAAGAGGCGATCGCGCCGCATATTTTTTAATCTAAGACTAGAAAGGCATAAAATTCAAATTTTTCAGGAGTTATATGGATAGTCCCTCCAAAGATATCAAAAATAGAACTACGAATCCGGGGGATACGATTGCTGACCACCCCCAAACCACTGAAGAAAAAGCAAAGCAAATTGCTGTAGATGCCCCTGATATTACGGGAGATCACATCACGGTTCCCACTTACTTTGTTGTAGATGAACCAGATGGCGAGGAAAAGCCATTACACCACGTTAAGGATGCCGAAGAAATTTCTGATGTGATTCGTCAAGCTCGCACGGATGAAAACGGAAATCGCGTTTGGTGGTAGCTTAATTACTTTTGAAAGTATGAAGTATGAACAATCGCTAGTTTATACTTCATACTTTCGCTAATACTTCTACTCACCAGCAGGCGAGGCTACTTGAGGCAATCCCATACTGTAGTTAAGAACGCGGCTGTTGAGGTTATAAGTGATTTGGCCGCTCTGCAAAAGCGATCGCACAAAATGCTCCAAATCTGACCCTATGCGGCGCAAATTGTATTCGGTCAAATCTTGGCCGCTCGATAGCTCCACTAATTCATCGAACTTGCGATAAACCTTTTGCAGAGCATCTTCATTCCAATTTAATTCATTATCTGGATCGACATCTAAGGTTAAAACCTGGTCTCCAGGAACCAGTTCGTTATTCTTCACCTCGGCAGTATAAATGCGGATGTGGCGGGTTGTTGACTTTAGCAGCATGGCTAATTTTCTACTCGCGAAGGTAATTTTTCAGAGTTTGGACAACAGAGCAGTTCAGACGGAAATATTCTATAGTCCGCGCTTAATTAAACTAATTGTAAATTATTGTAAAAGCAACCGCCTCTACTAAAGGGTAAAACTGAGCTGGTAAGTTCAGTTTTGGTAAGGAGACGGCGAACTATTACTAGGCGATCGCCTTAAGTGGCCTTTTTAGCGGGAAATCATCCCCGTCTGTCGCGCATAAGCGAAAATACCGCCTGCATCAATAACTGGCTGCACGTCTCCCAAGGGCTTGAGGTTGTAACTCTTATCTAAAGTATGGTTAATCAGCAAATTTTCCTCAAAATCAATGGTAACTTCCTGACCAGTTGCAAACTCTTCGCACAGTCTAATATCGCACTCCCAAGGGTAAAGTTCGCCCGTGGCTGTACAGTTGCGGAAGAAAATCCGAGCGTAAGATTGGGCAATTACAGCTTCAACCCCGGAAGCACCCAAAGCAATGGGTGCGTGTTCCCGTGAAGAACCGCAGCCAAAGTTTTCCCCTGCCACAATAATGGGATAGCGAGTTTTCATTTCTCCTGATGCTACGAATTTACCGTAGCGATCTGGCAACCCTATTAGGGCATAACTGCCCAGCTTTTCGTATTCGTCAGGCTTGGAGGGCACCAAGGTAAGGTATTCTGCTGGGATAATTTGATCGGTATCGATGTTGTCATCCAGAACAAAAATCTCACCGCGAATCACTTTGCCCATAATGAATTCCTGTTTTACCGAATCGTGTTTTGATCTTTCAATGTATCACTTCTGGCCAAAGTCGCAAAAGTCGGTTAGAGGTTTTGTTGTGAGGGTAGGCACCCATGACGAGCGATCGCCATTCGTGGGTTAATCTAGGCATGAAAGTGCGATCCCTCCTTCAACTCTTCCCGGATCAACAACCATCTGTTTATGGGATATTAAACAACAAACACTGTTAAGGTTATTTAAAAAAGTCAGGGCTAACTAGCAATTCATGGCTCCAACTAGAATGGCAGATACGATGGATGACATTGCCAGACAGGCTCGTCAGGGTAGTGTTGCAGCAATTATCCAAATGCTCAATGAAAAGCTGGCAGATTCCGGTGTCAGAACCAGAGCAATATTTGCTTCGGGCGTGTTGCAACTTTTGTGTGAGGCAGCAAATGTCGATCAACTCGAACAATCTACACTCGTAGCCGAGATTAGGCAGATTTTAGAAGCGATCGCCCCGCGAAATATTCGTCGCGTCAACATCAACAGCCGCATTGTCCGAGAACAACAGTTGCTCTGGCTCGAAGAAATTAGCCGCAACCCCGAAAGTCAACTACTCTGGTCAGAAGAGATTACCCTCAAGAAGCCCAACATCTTCCGGCGGCTAGCAGAGGATATAAAGGCTGGAAAACCTACTCAACGCCATGCGGAAAACTTCCCAAAACCAACTCCCATGTTCGCAAGGGAAAAACGTCAATTTTGGCGAGGTATTGTAGGTGGTGCTTCATTATCCTTACTCTTACTACTCGTAGGCTGGGTATTTTATGAGTGGTTAAGCCCAAAACTGAGCGGTCAGATGTCAGCTCAAAACCCACAGTCCCCCACACCATCATCTCCTGAGCCAGCAACTAGCCAGTCACCCGTAGCAGCTATCCCACAAACAGTGCCTACCCAGTCACCCGTAGCAGCTATCCCACAAACAGCACCTACCCAGTCACCCGTAGCAGCTATCCCACAAACAGTGCCTACCCAGTCACCCGTAGCAGCTATCCCACAAACAGCACCTACCCAGTCACCCGTAGCAGCTATCCCACAAACAGCACCTACCCAGTCACCCGTGGCAGCTATAGTAACCGCCCAAACCGCCGATCCATTCGTAGAAGCAGTGCGATTAGCCGAGCAAACTTCTGCTGCGGGAAAAGCTGCGAAATCTTCGGCAGCTTGGTTGGAAATAGCAGCGAAGTGGCAAAAAGCTTCAGATCTGATGGCGGCAGTGCCTGCTGTTCACAGCCGCTACAAATTAGCTCAAGATCGAGTAGTGTCCTATCGCCAAAATAGGGAATCAGCCCTACGTGAAGCGAAGAAGGTGCGTTGAGACTGCGGTGACGAGCGAAAACAGCCTATTTTTCTTGTTTTTTGGTATAAATGGCACGATCTGCCCCGCTGGCAGATCTGTCGCGCCAGATAAGCTAATTTTTGATATTTAAGTCTCCCTGGCTAACATAAATAATATCAAGTTGGTTATTGGAGATTAATAAGAGCGATCGCCCTTACTAATCTCCAACTATAAATTTTTGATTTTTTCATCGAACAGACGCGAGCTAGGCTTTGATATCTACCCTATAGCCGATGCACAATGCGATCGCCGTCACACAAAAAAATTTGCTTCATCACACAAAGAACCCTCAAAACATCACGAAGTTTAAAAGATTAAAGTCACCAAGTACATTTGGAGAAAGCCAGATACTTATCTTACCGAGTAACTTTCTTTGAGGTGAGGTATGATTCTAATCCGTCAGGTTGTCCAAGAAGCACTTTCAACGGGTTATCTGACGGTTGAAGCTGAAGAGCAACTACGGCAGTTGCTTAGAACAAAGTATAGTTTAGAAGACTTTAACGCTTTCATGACCCTACAACAAGCAGCCATGTCTGGTAGGGTGAAGCAAGAGTCCCGTGCGGTTTTAGAGAGTAGACTATATAAGCAGATAGAGTCGGTATCCTAGCTGCTCAAAAACAGGAAATTAGCCTATTTGCGAAATTAGGATTGTCTCGCTGGTAGAACATAGGCAAATTTGGGAATGTTAAATCAAGGGGGAATACTTGCCATCACGTTGCTCTATCCAGTCCTTTCGGTTCTGGGAGATATGCTCGGGACATTGGTATTCGGTGGAGCCAATAGCCCGTGTAGGGCAAAAGTGAAAACATCCGCATAAATAGCATAGTTTGGCGGTTAGTTTGGTTCGGAGTTTCCCCCAAAACCTCCTCTCCTCCTTAGCAAAAGCTCTTATGCTCTGCAAAGGAAAACTCCACTAAAATCCAAGTGTGCATAAGTGTTATGGATGTAGCCCCCCTTGCCGCACGGGCAATCATAGAGCCTGTCACCTCACAGATGATCGGCCAAGTTGAACCCGTTCTCCTGCCGGAACACTCGGCCAGCAAAATGCAGTATCAGACAGCTCGCAATCAGTTAGGGCGACAGATTACCCAAATCATCCTTAGCAGCCCCAATCTACAAACGCTCCTGCCGACTATTGCGCGTGCTTTGGGAGAAATGTTTGAAGTGGATGTCTGTTTGATTGTGGATGGAGTTAGGGATCGAGCCACGCCCCAGACGGCTTATTGGTGTAGTACGGACTATCCCGCGGGGCTGCCCGCTCATCAAATGCTATTGCTGGGACACCCAGCACTAAGAGGGATAATGGCTAATTCCTCCCCAGTGGCAATTGCTGATATTCACGCTTCAGAAACGTTAATGCCAGTGGGATGGCGTGGGGAAGCGCTGCCGATACGCGCCGTGTTAGGAATCCAGACCCAATTTCAATTTCAGGCGAATGGGGCGCTCCTAGTCGGGCGCATTCAGCCCCACGATTGGACGGAAGAAGAGAAAGAACTGCTAAAAGCAGCTTCAGAAATGGTGGCGCTAGCGATTTCTCAAGTGCAACTACAGCAACAGGGACGCACCGCCGCCCAATACCAAAGCGCGATCAACCAGACAGCTATGGCAATCCGTAGCGGCTATGATTTGAATCAGATTCTGGATATGGCGATCGCTGGGGTAGCTGAAGCGCTTAATGTCAATCGCGGCCTCGTACTCTTATTGAAATATGCTAACCCCCTGTTCCAGAGCAATTCTTTAAAGCGCATTCCCAAAGCTACGGTGACGGTTGCTGGTCAATGGTACGCCTCTGGGGAACAAGCTATACCAAACATCTCAAATTCCGGAGCGAAGCAAAAAGCCACTGCAAAAAGTCAAAAATCCTTTCTGCTGTCAGATTGTCAGGTTTGTGGAGACGCTTTCATTCAAGCACCGGAGCCAGTTGTTATTAACGATAGACAAAATATTTTAAGTGAAGAATTACCAATTTCATCCGATACTCAATCGGTTGCCATAGAAATTTTTGACCCAGAAGCCATGCCAGCTATGCTGGTAGTGCCCCTTTTAGGGACTATGGGGGGAGCCTCAGCTCAAGGCACTGTATTGGGATTTTTAGTGCTACAGAATGCGTCACCGCGCTCGTGGCAGCCAGAAGAAATAGATTTTGTGAAATCGATAAGCGCGATCGCCAGTACTTCGATTATCACTAATCAAACCTCAAGGCAGATGCAAAATCTCGTCGAAGAGCGCACTGACCAAGTGCAGCGGATGAGGGAGGTGCAGGCGAAGTTGTACGAAAAGACACGCCAACAGGTTGACCAGCTACGGCATCTCAATCAGCTTAAGGATGAATTCATAGACAACCTGAGTGACTCCCTGCGGCATCCGCTCACCAAGATGAAGTTGGCGATCGACGGTTTAAGGCGTCCCGAACTGCCTATAGAGAAACAGGCATTCTATATAAATATCTTGGAGCAGGAGTATAACAAGGAAAAGAATCTGATTGATGACTTACTTACTCTCCAGAAACTGGAGTCTCACAAACCCGCTCTCCAGGTGCAAAAGATAGACCTCAAACAGCTTATCCAGGGTTTGGCGGATTCTTTTGAAGAGAAATGGACAGACAAAGGATTAACTCTGGAGGTGGATTTACCCACGCGATCGCTGATGATTCAGACCGACCTGGACAGCCTCAGCCGCACCCTTGAAGAACTTTTGACCAACGCTGGCAAGTACTCCGGCGCCAATACCACTGTTCATCTGCGTGCTAGTACCCAGGTCAATCAACAGGTTAATCAGATTGTTATTAGCTTAACCAGCACCGGGCGCGGTATCTCACAGGAAGAACAGACATATATCTTCGATCCGTTCCGTCGCGGTATAGGTGTCACCCAAGATGCCGTCGTTCCTGGGACTGGGTTGGGCTTGGCTCTGGTAAAGTTATCAGTACACCATATAAATGGCGCGATCGCTGTTTCTAGCTGTCCGACTGACAACACCATGTCTTGGGAAACCTGCTTTACCATAACGCTGCCTCATTTTTTAGACAGCACCCAACCCTAAACTAATAATTGATGGGTTCAAAGAAATTCTCCACTTAGGCTGTGTCTCTTTGTACCTGAAATCATCAGCCATGACAGCTTCTTGCTTTGGAATAGTGGCGGTGCGTAACCTCAAAAACAGATATTATGCTCAAAAAGAGTGCAGCGCCCAGACCACTACGTTGGCAAAGGTCTAAATATTCCCTGCTGGCACGTCAGAGAGACATTTTTACAGCCGCAGCAGAATGGATGTTTTATTTGTGGTGGGATAGTACATTTCCCAACAACTCCCCCGATCATAAAAATCGCCGCGCCCAGTGGTTAGTGGAGACTCTGCTACGTTTAGGGCCGACTTTTATTAAAATTGGGCAAGCACTATCTACTAGAGCTGATTTGCTGCCTCTAGAGTATGTGGAAGCATTAGCTAAGTTACAGGATAAAGTACCTCCGTTTAGTGCTGAAGAAGCGATCGCTCTTATTGAATCGGAACTGAGCAACTCGCTTTATGCCTTATATCGAGATTTCGAGCGTTTTCCCCTTGCTGCTGCCAGTTTAGGACAGGTTCATAAAGCACGACTGCACACAGGCGAAGATGTAGTAATTAAAGTCCAGCGTCCCGGATTGGAAAACTTATTTAAATTGGATTTTCAAGCTCTCGGTAAGCTTCTGCGTTTTTGCAACCGCTATTTGCCCTGGACAAGAAAATACGAATTAGAAGCAATTTATAACGAGTTTTTTAATCTCCTATATCAAGAAATTGATTATATCCAAGAGGGAAAAAATACCGAGCGATTCGCTGCTAATTTTAACGGCTATCCTCGGATTATCGTACCTAAAGTTTATTGGCGTTACACAACGACAAAAATATTTACTGCCGAATACTTACCGGGTATTAAGGTTAACGATCGTCAAACTCTAGAAGCCTGTGGCATAGATCCTAAGCAAGTTAATCAGTTGGGTATTTGTTGTTACCTCAAACAATTATTATTAGATGGGTTTTTTCAAGCAGATCCTCATCCTGGAAATATGGCTGTCAGCCAAGATGGCAGCCTAATATTTTACGATTTTGGGATGATGGCAGAGATGAAGGCAATTGCCAAAGATCAGATGATCAGAACGTTTTTTGCAGTTCTGAAAAAAGATACTGAGGAGGTACTTGATACTTTAATCGATATGGGACTAATTGTGCCCGTATCCGATATGACCCCGGTACGCAGGCTATTAACATTTATCTTAGATCAATTTACCGAAAAGCCATTAGATATAAAAGCTTTTAGTAAAATGACCAGCGAAGTTTATGCCATGTTTGAGCAGCAACCATTTCGCTTACCTGCACAAATGACATTTATTTTGAAGGCATTAACCACCCTCGACGGTATAGCTAGGACGCTAGATCCTCAATACAACCCAGTAGCTTGCGCTCAACCCTTTATTAAGAGCATAACTGTCTCTCAAGGAAAGGGAAATTTAATTGGGGAACTAGCCAGACAAGCTAGGGACTTCGTTAAATATAAATGGAAGCAGCCTAGTGCAACTGAACTTTTAATCAGGCGGTTAGAAGAACGGATTGAACGCGGTGAGTTAGAGTTGCGCGTGAGGAATATTGAGAGCGATCGCACTCTCAAACGGATTAGTCTAGCTATTAAAAGTTTAATATATGCCTGTATCAGCGGATGTAGCTTGTTAGCTGGTGCATTACTACTAACAGTGCCATCCTATAACTGGGCGATCGCTGCTTTTACCTTAGCGGGTTTATGGTTCTTAATTTTGCTGCGAGCCTTAATCACTCTATCTATTAAGGAGAAATTAGACAAACTTGCGGAAAAATAAAAATAAATATAATTTTTAGACGATAGATAATTTATAAAGTACTCTGGCAATTGATTAAACCCATCCGTGCAGAAGATAAGTAAGGGAAATTTTATGATAATAGCTTTTGGAATAACTTATAGAAGTGTTGTATTACTTATTTATTAAGATTGAGAGTGAATGCTAAATAGCAAGGTTGCGATCGCGTGATTCAGGATAAATCGTAGTATCTTACCCTGTTGGTATCTTGACGCTCCCATAGATGCACAGAAAAGGGTGAGCGCGTAGCGCAGTCATCTGCTTTTGATCCGTACCAGGCACAGCAATATTTTCCCTGTAGCGATCGCTGCACCGACTTGCACAATATAAATTCAAATCGGCATTTGCATCAATACAATTTCTTTGATGCTGCGTACAGTCGGCGGCTACAACCGTATGGGTAACACTGTAATTAGTTTCCGGAAGTCAAAAAGCAAAAAGGCAAAAGATATGAATCTTTTGCCTTTTTGCTTTCTTTCAGTACCCCCAGGGGAATTCGAATCCCCGTCGCATCCGTGAAAGGGATGTGTCCTAGGCCTCTAGACGATGGGGGCTTGTTTGTTTAAGCCTTCGCTTGCCTCAACCTTATCTATAATAACTAACCTTATTGGGTCTGTCAACTACTTGAGCAAAAAATTTTTTAAACCTGTAAGTGCCTCTATTTCAAGCCTTTTCGCATTTCTGCTAGACGCTCACGCGCTTTAGCGTCGAGGGAATTCATTAAAAAACGGCTTGAAGATTGTTTTTTGGTTAGATGACTGCGCGATCGCCGCGTTGCCGTTAACTCTACTTCTGAAGCCAGCCGTTGGGCTGACATCCATTCTGCCCCGAAACCCACAACTGTCAACTGCTGCGCTCTGTCTGATGTTGCCACAATCACCCTCTGCCTTGCACTCACGACGTTGCGGCGATATGAAGCACAGAATTTTTCAATATAAGTGTCTGCTGTCTGTCCAAAATCCGTGTAGCAAACAGATAAATTGGGGCTAATGACTTCGCAAGAGCAAGTTGTGTCCTGGTAGTGGGCATCAAACACTATTTGAGTATCTAACCCCTCAAAAGCACTGTAATTAACTAAAGCCTCTATTAATTGCTCGCGGGCTGCCTCTAGCCCATCGCGATCGCGCGTCTTCTCAAGGACTGACCAGGCTCCAATCACGTTGTAGCCGTCAACTAGCAAAACAGCTTGCGGTTGCGAGGGTGGCATTATCGGAGCCTAGTATTTTCAAAAGTTCATATTACTCTTTTATATCCTAAACTTATGTAAATACCACTTTTCCAGAGCGCAGGTAGAAAATCGCCCTGGAAAATGGTATAATTTAGCACGACTTATAGATAAGCTGATAAATCCCTATCAGGGATTGAAATAGGGATTAAAAAGCTTGAGGTTTTGGGCCGAGCCTTGGTCTACGACGCTACCTTTTTCTAGTAAAAAGGCACCATCGCAATAATCTAGCTCTTCTAACCTGTGCGTAACCCAAAGGGCGGTCAACCCCCGACTTTTTACTAACTGTCGCACTTGCGCCACCAGATCCAGTTGTGAGTCTGGATCTAGTAGAGCAGTAGGTTCATCTAACAACAGGACTTCACAGCGTCGCGCGATCGCACCCGCAATAGCAATCCTCTGTTTCTGACCCCCACTTAGGGCATAGATGGGGCGGCGTTGCAGCGTCAATAAATTCACGGCTGTTAGCGCCGACTCAACTCGCTGGCGTACCTCAGCTATTGATAGTTTTTCCTCCACTAGCCCAAATGCAACATCTGCTCCGACCGTAGGCATCACCAGCTGATGATCGGGATTTTGGAAGACAAAGCCCACCGGGCGGCTCATCTGAATTTCACCAGACTGTGGCTGTAACAACCCTGCCAGCAATCTTAGTAAGGTTGATTTACCACTACCGTTGGTGCCCAAAAGCATCCAAAATTCCCCTTTCGGTACGTCTAGGGAGCAGGACTGTAAAACCATATCCCCAGACGGCCAGCTGAAGCACAGATCTCGCACGCGAATCGCAGGCGAGGCTGTTTCCACACCATTAGATGGGTTCATTCAGCCAGAGCAAAGAAACCGGGTTGTCTTCCCGCAGTTGCCGCACCAGATTTCTCATACATCTGAACCGCGATGATTTCACTACTGAGGACGCCGACTTTCTTCTCAGGCTGGCGTTCGCACGTTAGTTCTAGCAGCTGGGCGCCGCTATAGCGCATCGCGTCCAGAATCTTTTGGTAAACTACCTCGGCATCAGCAGTTAGTTTGCGCTGCACTGAGAGCGGCATGGGGGTGTTCTTGAGAGTCAATTCGATGATGTACATTCGGTATTTAACAATTTTTCGTCTAGCACTCCCTCCTAGTATCTCAAACCAGAGCCAGGTCATGTGGCCTACCGCCGCTGTCTTCTGCGGGAGATAAAATATTAATTTTTTTAAAAGATGATGTGGCACAAAAAGGAAAATTGCTCATAATATAATGAGAGACAGTTAACAAATGTAAAGTCTAATGACATTCAAACAGTTTTCTGCTAAATCACAGCAGCTAAACTACGTGTATGTTATTTAGAACACATTGTCGTAATCATATCCAATTGGAGATTTGCTGTAATGACCATCGCAGTTGGACGCGCAAGTGCGTCACGCGGTATATTTGACACCGTAGACGACTGGCTAAAGCGCGATCGCTTCGTATTCGTAGGCTGGTCGGGTATATTACTATTCCCCTGCGC
>NZ_JACJON010000082.1 GCF_014695585.1 Microcoleus sp. FACHB-831
GCAAGGAGGCATGGCGGCAGGAGTTGTCTGTTTCATAGCTTGCCCTTCAACGTGAAATCTATGCCATACCTCGATTATACCTTTATTAATTCTAAATTTTAGTTTAAGTCCCGCTAAGACAAAGCAAAACCAGCGATCGCTTCAAGTGGAAAGCCAACTGCTTTCCAGGCTGCAACACCACCTCTTAGCTCAGATACATTTTGATAGCCAGCGCCACGAAGTTTACTAGCGGCGGCGGCTGTTTCTTCGTCGGTTTCGCCGTAAATATAGATATCGCGACAAAGTTCCAGGCTAGCTAGAGCGCGGTCTACCAATTCATTCGTGGGGAGGGAAATTGCTCCCAGAATGTGGCTGATGTTGAATTGGGTGCGATCGCGTGCATCGATAATTGTTAACGCTGGCTCCCCCCAGTCCAACCGCTCTTTCAGGTCATAAACGCGAGACTTAGCTTGCATGGGCGCTGGTATGGGAAGCCCAAAGAATTTAATCATTTCTTATACCGTGTTTTGTCGAATTCCCTGCAATGTAACAAATAATCTTAATATTTGCAAACTTTTATAATTAAATTCTTTACAAAATCCTCAATTTATGATCTGGTCTCGGTTTCGAGGCTAAAACCTATTGTCAAGGGGTATCTACGGGTTAGGTACAAATACTCAATTGTTATAGGCGCTGCTTGTTGGGTACTTGGTGGAAACCTTTTAGCTAAGGGAATAGGGGCTGGTGATTGGAGTCTACTGTTGCGGATTAGGAGAACCTGGCTTATCGGCGTCTTTACAAAACTGGGAAGAATTTAGATGGCGCTGACTATTTCCAATAGCCTTACTTGGAGATTAGAGTTTGAAAATAAATATAAATATAGATTTTTAGATAAGGTTCAAGTTAAAGGCGGAACAAACTCCGTCCCTTTCTTTGAGATATTCGATATTAACTAGCTTCCCACCATCCAGTTAAAGTTAAAATCCCGTAAAAATTTTCAACTTGGTATATTATATTACCAAAAATATTTTTTTAAAGCCTTGTAAATATTCCAACAGATATTGCAAACAAATAAAGAGGATAAAGCAGGTAAACTGTACGTTCAACGCTGCAAAAAAATGCAAAAATATCCGCTACCTGAAGAATGGAGCGGAGCCTAAATTTGAGACAACAAATGTTAGAAGTTTGTTATTTAAATAGTGTATTAGGGCAAACGCAGAGGGATTGCCCTAATGCCAATCAAGTGCGCGATCGCTAGCTTCACAACTTAGCGCTACTCTCGCAAGAGATAACCAACTCTTTACATTTTAGAACCCTTTTTCTGGTTCTCTGCTTGAGTTTTAACTGCATCTACAACATTGTAGTCATTGCGCCCCGGAGGAGTTCTTGATTCGATCACGCCTTCTGTAGGACCGCCAATTGCTTTCCATGCAGGAAAGCCACCTTTTAGTTCAGCTACGTTAGAAAAATTAGCCGCACGAAGTTGGCTTGCAGCTTGAGCAGCTTGCTCATCGGTTTCAGCATAAATGTAGATATCGCGGGTGGGCTGAAGCGCTCCCTGTGCGCGTTCTACCAATTCATCCGCCGGCATGGACATTGCACCGAGGATGTGGCCATCGTTGAAGGTGTTGCGCTCGCGCACATCTAGAATTGTAAAAGCTGGTTCGCCCCATTCTAGGCGGGCTTTCAAATCATGCACTGACGACTGTTGTTTAAATCCCGGTGGGGTGGGAGTAATATCTGGCAGAGCGTCTTTTGCGTCTATAATCGCGTCTTCAATTTTTTTCATAATAAAGTGTTACCGAATTACTTCCCCTGAACTTTAACAAGGCATTTACCTTCGCCTTATCCTTCTTGAGGGAGAAAGTTTTAACTATCCTTCTTTAGGTATAGTTGAGCGCCAGAAGCGCGAGCGCGCCAGAAGCGCGAGCGCAAAGTATTTTATTTTAGATTTTAAATTCTCTGCTACATCAATTGCCTATTCTCTACCTTCTACGGAAAGGTTCTTCACTACTCCAGCAACGACGAATAAGTTTGAACTCATCAAGTATCGAAAATATACTTTTCATATAATCTCCACCAGTCCATCTAGATGCTCGTTCCAATCCGCGTTGCACAAGTGTAGAGCGCAGTTCGGGATTATCGTAAAGCGATTTAATTGCCATAGCCAGCTGCTTCTCATCTTTAGCATCTACTAACAAAGCAGCATCTCCCAATTGCTCATTTGCACCTGCAACAATTGACGCAACAACAGGACAACCTAAAGCAAATGCCTCTAACGGAGGTAAATTATCAGGCCCGTAAAGAGTCGTAAAAGTTAATGCAAAGGCGTTGCGGTATAGTAACATCAAGTCTTCCTGGGGTACAAACCCTAGAAAATGCACTTGATTGGATAGATTAAGATCTGCCACCAATTTTTGGATATATTGCTGATTTCCTTTGTCTGCACCAACAAGCACAAGTGGTAAAACAAGGTTATGCTCATCGCGCAAAAATTGCAAAGCTAGTAATAATGCAGCATGATTCTTATGCGGCCAAAATTGCGCTGGATAAAATAAATATTGTGCAGGAATATTGTATTTATTCAGGACTTGTTGTTCGTCGTTTGAAGTAAAATTTAGGGCAAAATTAGGAGTAGGATAAGGGATAACTTTAATACGTTCTGGCGCTACTTGATAAAACCGTTCAATCTCAGCTTTGCCAGCTTCGGTTCCGGTAATTATTGCCGCAGAGCGTTGGATCTTAGTTCCGTAAGAGCGATCGCGCTTCTCCCATCGTCCGCCTGTACTCACTTCAGGGAAATAAGGTTGGTTGCGATGTTCCAAATCCCACACTGTAGTAATGTATGGAATTTCCATTGTTAAATAATCGTATGTCCCTAATTCCAGATACCAAAATATTTCAACGCCGCTGTTTAAAACAAATTTCTCTTCCAGATTTTCTACTTTTACTTGTTTAAATATGCCGCTTGTAGTTTTGTTTAACTTATATTTGAGCCGTTCTTTTAGGGTACGGTTTGCGTAGCTACGCTGAATAGGAATAACCTCAATATGTTTGGCTGATATTTCTTTTTCTAGCCCTTGGCTCCTAGTAAATACCATAAATTTGTGACCGCTGTCAGCCCCATATTTGAGCAGCGATTGAAATATGGCTGTTTCAAATGTAGAACCTCCACCGACTTCAGCTTTAAGATTTTTTAGATATAAACCAACTTTCATATAATTTCACCTAGCTCCAATTGTGCATGATGTTGCCACAAATCAGATCCCCCCTTTCCCCCCTTAATAAGGGGAAAAAGGGGGGAATCGTTATCAAAATAATAGTGCATTAATCATCCTCTTATTACGAAGAAAACCTGCCAAGTATTAGCTCCGGCTTTCTTCCCTGTCATCCATTCACCATAGGTAATCAATTCCAGAGCGTTTTCCTTAAGTAATAAATCAATTTCCGGCTTAAATAAATATCGCATTTTGTGAGTTTCGTGGATTTGTTCCACTGTACCGCTATCTTTACTTTGGATAAATACTTGATAATTTACATCCACTAAATTATCATTAAAATCCATTATTGGTTCTGCAATACGAGTAACAATAATTTCTTCGTCCTCCAAGCGTTTGACTCTAACCGTCGGGCGATCGCTCAACACTGCGGGACCATACCAACAGTCAAAAATAAACACTCCTCCCGGCTTAAGATGATATTTTGCAGTAGCAAAAGCAGCCTGCAAATCGTCGTTACTCGTCTGATAGCTAAATACGTGAAATAGCGAGATCGCCGCATCAAATTTGCGCTCTAGGCGGACGTTGCGGATATCACCTTGAGAAAAGTTTAGCTGGCATGCAAGTGCTGGAGGTAAAGTAAGCGATCGCGTCTGCGCCTGCTCCAGCATATCAGCGCTCAAATCTACACCGTAAACTTCATATCCCGCCTGTGCTAGAAGCGCTGCATGTGCCCCCGTTCCACAGCCTAACTCTATAATAGATTCTGTACCAGGGGCATAACTTTGCAGCAATTGATTAACAAAATTTGCCTCAGTTGCGTAGTCTTTATCTCGGTACAAAAGATTATAGTAGCGGGCATAATTTGCAAATACTTTCACGCCATCACCTCACGTAAAACAGCAGCGACCCGTTCCATTTGTTCATCAGTCAAAGCCATTCCGCTAGGAACATAAAAGCCTCGACGCGCGATCCGTTCTGAAACAGGGTGAGACTCTTCCTTAAACAATCCCATTTTATGAAATACTGGCTGCTCGTGCATAGGCCAAAAAAATGGCCGAGTACCGATGTTTTTTTCAGCCAAAAGCCTCATTGCTTCTGGCGCATCAAAAGGCACTTCGTCTTTTAAAACCAAGCCATATACCCAATAAATATTTTCAGCATAATCTGTGCGCGGGACTGGCAATTCTAAGCCGGGAATGTCTGCAAAAAGTTCTGTGTAGCGCTTACCCATGCGACGCTTTCTGGCTACAAACTCATCCAATCTCTCTAGTTGAGCCACACCCAATGCGGCTTGTAAATTAGTCATGCGTAGGTTCCATCCCAGTTCTTCATGGATGAAGCGCTGCTTGGGTTGAAAGCACAAATTCCTTAAAGAACGACAGCGTTCCGCTAAATTATAGTCATCGGTGGCAATCATTCCGCCTTCACCCGTGGTTATATGTTTGTTGGGGTAAAAGCTAAACGTGCTAATATCTCCAAAGCTGCCGCAGGGTTTATCTTTATAGGTTTGACCATGCATTTCAGCAGCGTCTTCAATCACCTTTAAATTGTATTTTTCAGCTAGGGCTAATATGGGAGCCATATCTACTGGTAAACCATAAATATGTACTACCATAATTGCTTTGGTTTTTGGTGATATCTTCGCTTCCATCTGGTCAATATCGATATTCCAGGTATGGCGATCGCAATCCACTACAACTGGTACAGCACCCGCTCTAACAATGGCGGCTGCACATGAAATTATAGTAAAAGTTGGCAGAATTACTTCATCTCCTGCCCCGATTTCTAAAGCTACCACCGCCGCATCTATAGCGACAGAACCGTTACTCACGGCTATTCCATATTTGCGCCCAACCCGGGTAGCAAATTCTTCTTCAAATCTTCTAACAAATGGCCCTTCAGAGGAAATCCAACCACTGTCAATACACTCGTTGAGATATTGCCTTTCTTTACCATCTAATAGGGGCTGGTTAACTGGAATTGGTTCTATCATTCTTCAAGTTGGCTCTGCTATATTTACCATTTCTGCGGCGACACCCGGAAAACGAGTTTTGTCTTGTTCTCCAACATAGGGGCCTTGCTTGACTTCAATCATTTCCACTTCTTCTATTACTTCAAACCCATGACCGCCTTCAACCAGCAGAATGATGTCACCTGCCCCTATTATGCGGCTTTCTAAATATTCTTGCTGTTGATTATAAAAATCAACGCGGAGTTTGCCTTTCTTTATTAAAAGAACTTCTTGGGTGTAGTAAACTTCGCGAGGTACAAGATTGTGGACGTGGGGTGGAATTTCTTTCCCAGCTGGATGCTTCATGTACGCAAGTTGTTGGGAAAAACTGTTAGGCGTAAAAAAGTGAATTCCCGGCTTACTGAAGTCTGAAGAAATAATCATCGCAAGCAGGCGATTGTCGTATATAATTTGTTGAACTAATTCGTGGGTCAAAACGGATGTCATAGAGTGGTTAAAGGTTTTCCGTAGAAGTAAACGGTTAGAGTAAATACCGCTTAATTAGAATATTAATAGCCTGTTATTTATTGGTCATCGGCTATCGTGCAGACAAAGAAGCACCCAATTGTCGCCTTGCGGTTATGGCGATCGCCCGCGCTTTTATACTAATCAAAAAAACGGCGTCTAGCAATATAGAGTCTGGCTATATATGTTTATGTACAAGGGTAATTGCACTGAGAACTATAATGACATTGACTGGCGGCTATAAGCTTATCAAATACTGGACTGTGGCTAAAAAAAAGTGTAAGACAACGCGGCTAAAATAAAATCTGCTTTGTAAATACACGCATCGGCGACTGTGTTTAGCACCCAAGGTTTGCAACCAAATTTTGATTGCATTTTCACTCTAGTTATTTTATAAGAATAATCTGACTTAACTGATTTATAGATAAAGTTTAGTTGTAATGTTAGTTGGTTAGGCTAAAGGTTTGCTCGAAGGAAGGGGCGATGCTTTACCCTAGACTAGAAATTATGAATCTTAGTATTAGAACCCTACCCGCTGACGTAGTGTATTTGATCGCCGCTGGAGAGGTGATTGACTCTCTGGCTGCTGCCGTGCGAGAACTGGTGGAAAATGCCCTCGATGCAAGAGCGTCGCGCATTACTATTTCGTTATGGCCCAGCCAGTGGCGGGTGCGCGTGGCAGACAATGGCATCGGCATGGAATTGGCAGACTTGCAGGAGGCGGCGAAGCCTCACAGCACAAGCAAAATAAGCAGTTGTGAAGATCTGTGGAAAATTACCAGCCTCGGTTTTCGCGGGGAGGCTTTGCACAGTCTAGCGGCTCTGGCTTGTCTGGAGATTTTGAGCCGGGGGGCAAAAAGCGCTGAAGGTTGGCGTGTTAATTATAATTCCCAAGGGGAAGCGATCGCCGCTGTACCAGCGGCGATCGCTCCCGGAACTGTTGTTACTGTCTCGGATTTGTTCGGTACGTGGGAAGTCCGCCGCCAAGGGTTGCCCTCCCAATCGCAACAGCTACAGCGCATTAAAGCAACCATAGAACAAATTGCCCTGTGCCATCCCCAGGTTACTTGGCAGGTGCAGCAAAATGACCGCGATTGGTTCACCATTAGTCCGGGCGCAACAGCACGACACATTTTGCCCCAAATCGTGCGCGAGGTGCGCTTGAACGACTTGCACCAGATGTCGGTAGAGGTTCCCTCAAAAGGCGCTGAGAATCCGCAATCGAAAATAGAACATCGAAACTCGAAAATCCAATTGCTGCTAGGGTTGCCAGACAAATGCCACCGCCATCGCCCGGATTGGGTGCGCGTGGCGATGAACGGACGCATGGTAAAGTCTCCCGAATTGGAGCAAACTATACTGGGAGCTACAGTGCGGACGTTGCCGCGCGATCGCTACCCGATATGTTTTCTGCATCTGCAAATTTGTCCTTCGCAAATTGACTGGAACCGCCATCCCGCTAAGGCAGAAATTTATTTGCACCAATTGAGTTACTGGCAAGAACAAGTTACGGGTGTAATTGAGCAAGCTTTGCACCTCAACGTTGAGGTAAACGAGCGATCGCCTTTAGCCTCGCGCGTCGGAACCTTACTAAAAGCCGCAGAAGCGAAGGTTGCTTATGGTGTCAGCCGTTCCATTCAACCAACACCAGATAGTAAAGTAGCAACCAATGCCAGAGAAATTGGACTTATCGAACTGCGAGCCGTTGCCCAAGTCCACAACACTTATATCGTGGCAGAGCATGCGGCTGGCGTGTGGTTAGTGGAGCAACATATTGCCCACGAGCGCGTATTATACGAGCAGTTATGCGATCGCTGGCAGATCGTTCCCCTCGAACCCCCCGCGATTCTTAACGATCTGTCCCCAGCTAGAGTAGAACAACTCCAACGTATCGGGTTAGACGTAGAACCCTTTGGCGAACAACTTTGGGCTGTACGCACCGCACCAGCAATTTTACGCGGGCGTTCCGATTGTCCCGATGCCCTCAAAGAACTCGCCTGCGGTGGTGACTTGCAAGCAGCCCAGGTAGCAGTAGCGTGCCGCACTGCTATCCGCAACGGCACGCAACTTACCCTTATTGAAATGCAAACCTTGTTAGAGCAATGGCAACGCACCCGTCATCCCCGCACTTGTCCTCACGGGCGTCCGATTTATTTATCTCTCGAAGAGTCTTCCCTAGCTCGTTTCTTCCGCCGTCATTGGGTAATTGGTAAGAGTCATGGTATCTAGTACAGATACAACTAGCTCTTTGCTAATCGTTAGGTAATATCAGTTGCGGTTGGTTCGGGAGCGTTGTAAATTTAGCCTTTGCTTATCAAACCCGAAACTATAGATTGCGTCCATCTTAATGCAGATGGGAGAAAGATATATCCAGAAGTACTAAAACTTCTAGGTTCTGCTTTGTAACAGTAATTTTGACAAAATTGCCGCTACATTCCAAGCATCATCTGCGCCGCGATGGTGAGTTCCTTCTAGGGGAAGATCGAGTAATTCCATTGCCGTGTCCATACCAACTTCTTCGGGAAAGGCATGAACAACGGCAAAGAGATTTTTAACATTGATATGAGTAAAACCGAAGGGGTATGTGAGCTTTTTCGCCCCGCACTGTTTTTCAAATTGCCGCCTGTCGTAGTCACCATAACTCGCCCAAATTCGATCTTTAGAGGAATATTTATTCCTGAGAATAGAACAAGCATTGGGGAAGTCAACTCCTTTATCCACTTGTTCCTGGGTTAAGGTAGTTAGCTTGGTGCAGAAGTCGCTTACTTTTGAACGTTCTGGTTTCACTAAAATACTTCTTTTCTCCAGTCGTTCGCCGGAAGCAACTTCCAATATACAGATACCAACTTCTATGATTTCGCTTTCTTGCCCTGCGGGTGGTGGGCCTTGCCAGCAAGTTGATTCAACGTCAATAACAATGATTTGGTCTAGCTTTTTACCCACTTTGAACGCTCCAAATTAGGATATAGATGAGCAATAAGGTTCACGCCACTTTCCCTTTTGCCATTTGTGTATCAACTCTCTAAACACACCCTAACATATCGCCTTTAATTGCCTTCAAAAATTAATTGATAAACCTTATTGGCTTTAATAAATTCTTTCAGTTTTGAATCTGTAAGCTTATCCCAAATTTTTCCTATCTCTAGTTTTTGTAAATCATCCTCCCATTTTGTTCCAACTATTTCATTTTTTATCTTACCTGAAACAATTACCGAGTTTTTAGCTTTATCAGGAACAACTACAGCCTTAAAGTTTCTATGTCGTGCGGTCATATTAATATCAGTTCCATAAATGCAGGAACGAAAAATATTCAAATCCCCTTTATGTATGCCGACTGCTATTCCACAGTTAATTTGATGCGATTGGATAAATGCAGTCCATTTATTGCATAATTTTTCTACTGCCGCCAATGCTAGGTAGCTTTCAGGAAATGTTAAAAAATAAGCATCGCCAATGATTAAACGAATTGTTCCGCCGTAAGATTCGCAAACTTCTCTTTGTATTTGATCTAGATGGTTTAGCAATAGTTCAATTTCTTCTATGGATTTTCCTTCTTGATAAACGGTGAAATTCCTGATATCGGTAAATACTATTGCTTGATTTTTAATAATGCGTGTTTTATGTTTTTGGTCAATTTTATATAATTTCTCTGGTTCGCTCATCCCTTTCAGGGAAAATTCATTCACAAAAGCTGTTCGCACTTCAGCTTTGTTGAGAGCTAACCAGGCTGCTTGGGATAAATAAATTTCATCAGGTGGTGTAACTGACTCTATACGCGCTGTCAAATTAACCGTATCGCCAAAGATGTCTCTATCCTGATGTAACACATCTCCTAATGCGATCGCTATCCTAATTGCTAACCTTTCATCATCGCCTTTACCTGGTTGCATCGCTCGCAATTCTTGCTGCATTTCTACTGCTGCGAGAGTTGCTGTTGTCACGCTGGGAAAGATAATCCAAAATGAATCGCCTTCGCCTTTTACAATACTTCCTTCATTTTTGCCTGCCATATCTGAAATGAATATTTTATGTTGATTTAACAAGCTGCTTAAATCAAATTCCGATAAGTTTTTGACTCTTGTGGTAAATCCACAAATATCGGTTTTCATTATTACAGTAGAACGTAAGTTAGCCATCACTTCATCCTGGCTGTTAAATCAGTTGGTCAAAATATCTAAGATAGGCCCAGTCTTGAGAAACCCGTTATCGCCGGATTTAACGAGTTCCTCAAAAGTCTAGATAGAACTAGCAACTTCGGTACGAAACTGATTGACAACTTTATCGAGTCCTACAGAATGAGATGCTTTGAATAGTAGGCGATCGCCCTCTTTGACTATCTCTTTCAAGCGCTCTACTAAAGCTGCATGAGTTGCAAAACGCTCTGTTGGAATTCCCTCTGCACCAACCGCGATCGCTTCTGCTTCCCCATCGTCCACTAAAATTAGTAAATTGTCGAGATTCAACTTAGCCGCAGTCTCCCCGACTCGTCGATGAAATTCAGGCGATCGTTCTCCCAATTCTTTCATCGTACCCAGCACCCCAATATGTCTTTTCCCTGGCGTTTGAGCTAATAGATGTAGCGCCGCTATCATTGATTCCAAGCCAGCATTGTAAGTCTCATCTAAAATAACTACATCGTTAGCTAACTCGTACCTTTTAGACCTACCTTCTGGAAGATTAACATTTATCCCTGCTGCAATTTGCGACCAATCAATTTCAAGCACCTTAGCCACTGCCAAAGCTGCTAAGTAATTGAGCGCATTGTGTCGTCCAGCCAAGGGTAGCGAAAATTTGAATCCTTCAACAGCCAGAGTCTCGCTATCAATTAATTCGCCGTGCAAGTCTCCACCCTCTAAGCCGTAGGTGATAGTTCTTCCTTGCCAAACAGTCGCGGCTGTTTGCATCAGTAGTTTATTATCGTTGTTGAGAATAGCAACCCCTGTAGGAGACATTTCTGCAAGTAGCTCGCACTTGGCTTGCGCGATCGCTTCCTCTGAACCTAAGCGACCAATATGCGCCGTCCCCACATTAGTAATAACCCCAATTGTAGGATGAGCGATATTTGTCAAGAGTGCAATTTCCCCCCTTGCCCGCATAGCCATTTCAATTACTGCGTAGTCATCCTCTGCGCCTAGTTCTAGCAAAGTTTTAGGTACGCCAATTTCATTGTTGTAGTTTGCTTGGGTTTTGAGGACGCGCCCTCTAGTTGACAAAACTGCCGCAATTAATTCCTTGGTTGTTGTTTTGCCTACAGAGCCAGTTACGGCAATTACTGGTATGTTGAACTGGTCGCGACAGCATTGCGCGATCGTCTGGTAAGCCTGCAACGTATCATCTACTTGAAATTGCGGAATATTGTCTTCTATTGGGATACCCGTATGTCGATCCGTAATGACTGCGATCGCTCCTTTCTCTATCGCCATCTTTACAAAATTATGCCCGTCAAACTTTTCCCCTCGCAGTGCCACAAATACGTCACCAGCCGATAGACTGCGCGTGTCAGTTGCGATTTTGGTTGCTTTTTTTGCCAAAATATCATCCGTTAGATTAATGACATTGGCAGCAAGTACTTGTTTTAGCTGATGCAGGGGGAACTGATATGGCATGGGGGCGTCATTAAACGGGGTAAATAGTAATTTTCGTTACAGTTACTAACTATTTTTGTTAGCTAGTTTACTCGTAAAGTGTGTATTTATACTGTATTTTGTTGAAAGTGTTAGTTCATGGAAACTTTACAAATTTGCCGCGAATTTAGGGAGGACATTTAAGAATCGATGAAGATATGCTGTAAGAGAGGTAGAACATCTATTTTTAGCGGACTATCAAGTATACCCTTAAAATTAGGGTAAATTAACATGGTACGTCTACCTGGAAGCGTCTACTATAAGTCGATCAATTAGAATCTCTAAAAGATTCTGTAAAACTGATAACGCCAAAGCCCCAACGTTATGCGCGTAGGAGGGCTAACTGAAGTGACTACAAACGATTGTTACCTTCGACAAACTAGCTTACAAGAGCAACAGCTATACGATCACCTGCTTTCGTGCGTGCAGGTGGAGATACCCAGCGCAATGATTTCGCGCTTTCGGCAGCTGTTTGTGGACGGAGTGGGTTACTCCGATCCACAGATCTGGCTAGCTCTGGAAAAGATAGCACTATCAAAGCAGGCAGAACAGGAATTCCGGTTTATCCTCAACAGGTGCTGCCACATTCTGATCAACCGCTGGCAAATGCAACCGCATATGCAAGCGGCGATTCCGGAGTTGGTGGCTATCTTGGAGAATCCATCGCCGCCAGGAAGTGCGCGATCGCGTACTTGCCGAAGATTGCGGGAACTGATCTTGCTTTTCACTGAAACTGAGCAATACCTGACCCTGCGACGGCTAGCTCAAGTGATGAGCCAAGGGGTAGAGAGCAGTGCTAATGACTCCAAACCTTTGGGCACGTTAATTAGCCGATATCCTTACTTGTACGAACATTGTTTGCTGAGTGAGGATAGCAGTTATGAGCATCAGCAAACCGTGCGGCAAATTCAATCGAGGATGCAGCAAAAGTTTGAATTCGATCTGTCTAAGTACGTTACTTATCAAGTAAGACGCGCTCAGGTGTCTCGTAGTAAATCCGCAGCGTCAGGGCGAATTATCCAGCCCGTAGCTAATCCAACGCTGTTGAGCGATCGCGAACTGGGTGGTGCCCTCAAACACTTTGTCGGCAAAGTAGAATCAAACCGCACCTACCGGGATTTAGCCCAAGGCTTCCTCTCCCATACCACACAGATACCTTCCTACAAAGTACTTAAGGAAGACCTCTACGAATACCTTACTTCTTCCATCGATCCAGCCTTTGGCAAACGTCAGTTTAACGATCGCCTCTATACCCAGCTTAAGAACACTATCCCCCACAGCGATTCCCAAAAACCCAGCGAATTTCTGCTCGTCCGCACCTGTAGTCAGTTGTTGAATTTCTTGGTTGTCGAAAGTTTGCAGCGACCCAATCACTTCGTCTTTGTCGATCTGATTACCAACCTGGGCGCCACCTTCACGACTGGTTTATTGCTCAAGATAGTGCTGCTCTGCCGCAAAGTAAAGCCCTACTTAGAAAAGCGATTTTCCATCTTGTACAATCATTACGAGTCAAGTGCCAGAGAAGGGGTTCCCTGGTTAGTCAAGTCTCTGGAAAATTTGAATGTAGCTTTAAGCGTTCACTTTGGCTCCGCCGACGTTTCCTGCCTTAACCAAATCATGTAACATCCGGCGAAACCTTGACAAACGCGAGCTACAGGAATGAGCCATCGTGTTATAATGTCTCAGCAAGTCAGATTCGGTTGAAAGCTTTTTTCTGCGTTACAGAATTAATGCTTCTGTGTCGGCAGACATATCTGCGGAAACTGAGAATTTACATTATTTAATTGGGGAGATAGTTGCGTGTCGATCTATGTAGGGAACCTGTCCTACCAAGTTACGCAAGAGGACATCACAGCCGTTTTTGCAGAATACGGCACTGTTAAGCGCGTTCAATTACCAACGGATCGGGAAACAGGTCGTCCGCGGGGATTTGGTTTCGTGGAAATGGAAACACCCGCTGAAGAAGATGCGGCCATTGAGGCTCTTGATGGAGCCGAGTGGATGGGACGGAACCTCAAAGTTAATAAGGCAAAGCCCCGTGAAGATGGTCCTGGTGGTGGTGGCCGCAGTGGCGGTGGGAACCGGGGTGGCGGCGGTGGTGGCGGGAGATTTTCTCGTCCCTATTAATATGTAGGATTTGGTTGTGGATCTTTAAATAGTAAATTATTGGAAAAAGGCAAAAGTAAAAGGACAAAATTTTTTTATTTTAACCTTTTTTCCAATTTGCGGTTTTGAACAGACGCTAATAGCAGCAGCCTTAAATGACTATAGGGTAGAAGATAGTGTTTTAGTTCAGCCTTTGTGTAACATCTAATAGGCCCAGAAGATAAGTACTTATATTTTCACAAACTATATCTTTACTCTAAGGGCTGCTAACTGTTAGCCTGTAGGATAGCCTGAAAGTAAAGTTCTGGGCCTACAGTTTTAAAGATAAGCGCGACCGTACATGAAAAATCGGTAGTTGCTATAAGGGATGTCTGGATATATAATCCTACTTCGCATCGGTAAGAGGTGCGAGTATGGAAAGTGGCAATGGAAGTGGCTAGCCCGAAAGGAATAGCGTGCGGTGGCGATGAGTCCTCGGTGGTATTCAAAAGGTCTAGCAAGTGAATCAAACCTAGCAAACAAGGAGAAATAATGACCCAAGTGGTTTTAGGCGAAAATGAAGGCATTGAATCAGCTCTACGTCGATTCAAGCGGCAAGTTTCAAGGGCAGGTATCTTGGCTGATGTAAAGAGTCATAGGCACTTTGAAACGCCGCTGGAGAAGCGGAAGCGGAAAGCGGTCGCCGCTCGACGCAAGAAACGGCGTTTTCGCTAACAACAACTGAACCTTAAAGAATCAAGAGTGGAAAGTTTGTCTTTTCACTCTTGATTTTTATTAGCAACACTACGGCTGTTATAAAGACTCATAGCCTTTTCAACCCCTTGTCGCATACTCAGTTCCACAGCATCAATCACAAGCCGCAGTACATCAGGCATCATCTGAGTTTCAGCGGGGGAGAACTTACCCAAAACGTGGGAAATAGCTTCGCGATCGCCATTAGAACGACCGATGCCAATTCGCAGGCGCGGAAAATTTTGAGTGCCTAAATGAGCGATCGCTGACTTCATTCCGTTATGCCCACCAGCGGAACCAGAAAGCCGCATCCGAATCTTCCCAATCGGCAGATCCATATCATCGTAAATAACAAGAACCGACTCTGGAGGCAGCTTAAACCAATCCGTCACCGCTCTCATCGATTCCCCAGAACGATTCATATAAGTCAGCGGCTTCAGCAAGCGGATTTTATCTCCCCCTCGTCCGCGTCCTTCGCCAAATAATGCCTGGAACTTGCGATTTTCACTTAAAGAAATCTGCCAGGAACTTGCCAACGCATCAACAGCGGCAAACCCAATATTGTGCCGCGTTTGATCGTATTTAGGTTCTGGATTCCCTAAACCCACAATTAGTTGGGGAATTACTATTACTGGTGGAGTCGCTGCTTGTGTCATTACCTTAAATTTCTCATCGCCCCGCGCCAAAAAATCATAATAAGAGAAAGCAGAGGATTTACTTAACTAGCGTGCCTACCCCTGCCCACCTTACAAACCTGATTATGCCAGCGCTTACTATTGCGCCTCCGCAATCATATCTTTTTCCTTATCGCGCTTGCGTTTTTTGGCGTACAAGTGAATAGTCGCCGCCATGACAATAACCAGTCCTGCAATTACCCAACCAGTGATGTCTGTAGGCAAATTATTTTTAAATACAGCCAGCAAAACGATGGTAACTAAAAGTAACGTCGGCGCTTCATTCAAAGCACGTAACTGTTGACTGCTCCAGCCGCATTCGTCTGCTGCCAACTTTTTAAGAAGATAGCCGCAATAAAAATGATAAGCCACCAAAATGCCAACTAAGAGCAGTTTAATATGCAACCACTTGTCGTGAAGAACATCAGGCTCAGTAGTTAGTAGCCCAATTGCCATCGCCACTGTCACTACCATCCCTGGGGTGGTAATGATGTTGTAGAGGCGTTTTTCCATAATTTGATACTGATTCTTGAGAATCGTTTGGGCAGGTTCTGGCTGCTCTTTTGCCTCTACGTGATAGATAAATAGACGTACCAGGTAAAATAACCCGGCAAACCAAACCACAACACCGATAATGTGAAAAGCTTTAAACCAGGAATAAGCCATGAATTATGTCCTTTGCACAAGCTACTGATGAGAAAACAGTGTTTCAAGATATACACGGGCGCAGGCGCGATCGCTTTGTGATGCTAGGGGCGTCTGTCCATTACCATTCTGGAGCAAAAAGAGTGACAGCGCTGCTGCAAACACGCGGTCTTGATCCCAACTGGGATGACTTTCCAGGTAGGTTTTTAGGGATTCGTGCAGTTCTTCGGGGATTTCTGCCAGGATGCTGACGTTGTTAGTCATAAGGTTTTTTCACGATAGAGTAATTAAAGCCATTTGCCAAAGGGCCATCTGTTGATCGTTGATCCTTACCCCTCAGTTGTCAATGCTGCGAAATGTTACAACTGCTTGCAAATCAAAAAAATATCAACGAAGGAATGCGCTTTTGAGGGTAATTTTCGTTACATTTGTTCATATAAACTCAGTCCTTACCAGGCTCAGCTTTAGTTGGCGCAACAATCCCCAGGTCTTCTGAAACACTCTATCCAAGCGTTCATCCCTGTGGAAAACTACCTAGAATATGTGGAAAAAAAGGGCCTGTACTGTGGAAACAGTGGGGAATGGGTGGGGATAATTTACGTGAAAGATAAGAATTGCAAAGAGTTAATGGGGGATGGGGAATCGAGAATGGGAAACGCGAGCGAATCTGCGTCTCTACAAGGAATGGGGACTCCCGAGCCGAGTATTAAGCGGCTGAGTTAGCTTCGAGCGTTAGGGTGTGGCCTAGAACAGTGAAAACTTGGCGCTGTTCAAACAGGTCAACCAAGTCGCTATTTATTTTGGTTTTAGCGGCTTCTTGTCGGAGGATTTGCAGGGTTATTTCCAAGGGCAATCGGCGCTTATAGGGGCGATCGCTAGCCGTCAGAGCATCGTAAATATCGGCAATACTCATAATCTGGCTTTGAATGGGAATTTCTTCGTGTCTCAAGCCTTGAGGGTAGCCGCTGCCATCTAGCTTTTCGTGATGCCCGTAGGCAATGATTGGAACATCTTGAAGATGCTTCGTCCAGGGAATTCGCTTAAGAAATGCGTAGGTGTGAGTAACGTGGGATTCGATGGCTCGACGCTCTTCTGATGTTAGATTGCCCCTGGGTATCATCAGACAGGCTACTTCTTCCTGTGAGATGAGCGGTTTTAGCTGCCCATCGATGTCTCGATAGGTATATTGAGAAAGTTCTGTAAGTTGAGAAAAAGCCTCTTCAGACAAAAACTGAAATTGCTTTGTGTCCAACACCTCTGGTTCATTAGCTTCTAAGATCAGCTTCCAGTAGCTACCTAGTCGAGCGATCGCGCGTTCCAACTGCTTATCCAACTCTTCTAACTGCTGGCAATGGGCGCAGCCAGTTTCCGAGCTATTATGTCGGTGGCTGGGATGCTCGATTAGATATTTAAACTTGTTCTGCGCGCATTCCATTTCTAAGGTGCGTTGCGCTATAGCAATGCGGTGGCGAATCACCTCTAGCTCAGAGGGATAGAGTTTTTTCTGCTTGCCTAAAATAGCTTCTGGTATGTGTACTTTGCCGAAATCGTGCAACAAAGCTGCATAGCGAATTTCTTGAATGTTGCGATCGCTAAACTTAATTAACCGCAGTGGCCCAGTAGTGACAGAACTTGCTTCTTCACTCAACCGCACTGTTAGTTCGGCGACTCGCTCAGAATGGCCCGAAGTCGTCGGGTCTCGTGCTTCAATAATCTGAACGGACGCTCTTACAAAACCTTCAAATAGATTCTCAATGTTCTTTTGCAGTTGGTTGCGTTCGATCGAGATAGCAGCTTGAGAAGCTAGCGATCGCACGATCACCTCTTCCCACTCGGAATATGACTGAGTAACCTCCCGCACGTTCTTAGGTGTCACCACCATATGACGGCGGAGCTTGCGGTTGATCAGTTGAATTACACCAATGACTTCCCCATTTTGATCTTGCATTGGCAGTACCAAGACCGACCGCGTGTGATACGGACAGCTACTGTCGAAACTGCGGTCTAACTCATAGGGGACATCTTTGGGCAAATCATAAGCATCAGGTAAATTTAATATTTCCCCCGTCAGAGCCACGTAACCTGCCAGACTTTTGGGGGTGAGTGGCATAACTAACTCTTGAAATGAGCCTGTTGGTAAAGAATCGTTCTGCGCTACCTTAAATAGCAACTTAGGAGTTTCATCGCTATGGTCTATTAAATAGACGCTCCCAGCATCGCTACAAGTAATTTCTCGGCTTTTCGATAAAATCAGATTGAGTAATTGCCCCAGATCGCGGCTCGAAGAAAGTGCCGTGCCTATTGCCAACAGCTGCTCGATCAGTTCCACTCGCTCAGCAGATGCGGGTAAAAATTCCTGGCTATCAAGGATCGTTGTTGCGGAATTGGGAACAGTCATAAGTTTTATGCTTATCTTACGGCAGGCATATTGGCGGCTCTTCGAGTTCTTGCCACTATTGAGTTTGTCACACCTCAGCAGGCGCGATCTTGGTTCACCTTAAACCCAAGGGCGAGCCACTTTAAATGCGTTTAATTTTGTACCCTTAACTTATCAGTATCTCACTCTACTGAGTTAATCGACGATCTATCTCACTGCATAATATTATCTCCCTTAGTAGTCATCTGCATATTGAAATACTTTTTTTAGTTTGTCCGCGGAACGTCGTCTATATTGGGCAGAATGAATATTTGTCTAAAAAGTTGCGGTAGAAGAAGTTAGCGCGTTAGCAGTGCGCTAGCACCGCAGTTGGATTATCAGCATTGGGGGGATTAGAGCCGGAGTGATTAGTGCGATCGCTCATCTTATTAATCGAATCACCCGACGCTGCATAACAGTTCGCCGCAAAGGCTCTGTTTGCATATTGCTCCCTAGCTATAAGATTCATATGCATCACCTAATTGCAAGCAGGAATAAACGTCGTATAAATCAATCTTCAAGTTCTTGAGACGAAATTCCAGCAGCACTCAAAGCAAAATTGTTTGCTCGCATCAACGACTGGATGGGGCGATCGTAGTTAATAGGCTGCACGACGCATAGCTGGCAAAACTAAGACGATTTTTTGCTAAGTATAGGGGCGTGGCATCTTAGGCTTGCCAGAAGGATGCGATCGCCGTTTCCCTAAATCCGCGATCGCTCTTTTATCCCCTGAACTGTTTGTCCTCTGGAGGCAAGCCTAGTATGGCGCGGAAATCGTCGTCAAATTTAGCCTTTTCCCAATTCTTCGCACTTTTAATTTGATCGGTCTTCAGGTTCTTAGCCTTTCGGAAGTCGGCGGCTTCTATGTCAGTTTGCTTGAGGTTGACTGCTTGCAAATTGGCTTGCTGCAAATTCGCTTGCTGCAAGTTGGCTCCTTGGAGTTTGGCTTGCTGCAAGTTAGCTTCCCGAAAGCTGGCTTTTGCTAAGTTAGCATTGGCAAGATCGATTTGGACTAAATATGCTTTGTCAGCATTGACGCCTGCTAGACTAACGCGATCGCCGTTTAGGTATTCGAGTGCCTCGATTCTGCCGCCATTTCCTGCTTTTCCCTGAGCCGAGTTAATCGTTTGCCAAGCTTGATAGTGCCCTATTTTCTGTTGCTCCTGACCTTGAGAAATGTAGGAGAGTGCGGCTAAAGTTAGCAAGATTAAACCTAAAAATTCGATTATTTTGAAAAGCGCGGAATTTCTTAGGAACGCCGCTAGCGGTTCTAGGTTTCGATCTATCTGCTGCAAAGGAAATTGCGGCGATCGCTCGCTTTCCCCGCTCTGAGATAAGCCTGTTAGTCTTCGAGAAAGAGGCGTTAGAGACGTTTTTGGTGTTGGTTTTTGAGCTGTCTTTTCCCAGCGAAGCTTGAGCGACGAAGCAGCGGCGTTTCCCTGAATAAACAGAATCTTCAAGAACCCGGCAAACCCTGAGTTCCGTTTTTGACGCCGCGATCGCCTAACTGGTTTCTGGGGTTGGCCGCTCATGCTTTTACTGTTGCGCTGGTGGAGGTGTGGGGTTCTTCAGTTGTTCAATTAACACTTGGATAGCCAAAGCTACCAGTCCGATAGCTACTAAGCCAAATATTCCCGCTCCCAAAGCACTCATCCCCACAACCAGAGTACGAACGGCTGCGGCAATATTCTGGACGGTAACATTAGTTGAATGGATGGGTTTGGCAGCAAAAGTTTGACCAATAGAGGCTGTGAGAAAATAAAGAGCCGCTGCCATTCCGCCAGCAATTATCGCACCAGACAAACACCGCAAGGGAGTTGGTTTTTGGTTATTGATATCGGGGGTTGGTGTGGGAGTTTCGTTAGTCATAAATTTCAATTTGCAACGCGAATGCCGTTGGCGATTAGCTTGGTTGCCCAGAGGTCTAAATTTGGGTCGGGAATTAACTTCCTCACGGCCTGTTTAACTTCTTGTGCTTGCGATTCCGATGCTGCGAGGGCAAACACTGTTGGCCCCGATCCAGACATCATCGTTCCCAAGACGCCGCTGCTTTGGAATGCCTCGCGCAGTCGCAGTACTTGAGGATGTTCGGGCAATACAACTTTCTCTAAGTCATTGTGCAGCAATTGGCCAATTTTCGCGCCATCCTTTTGAGCGATCGCGCTGACTAATGGCCCAGAATGCACCCGCGAAGAGCGAGATTGCAGGCTTTCTGTATCGCTAAGGTAGGTACTGCCAAATTGCTGGCGATAGGTAGAGTAAGCCCAAACTGTAGAAACTGCCAGGTTACGATATTTTGCCAGCACTACATGGAGATTTGTCAAAGCAGGTATGGTGGAAAGTTTTTCACCGCGTCCGGTAGCGATCGCGGTTCCCCCAGCTATACAAAACGGCACATCAGAACCGAGTTGGGTTGCTAGTTCTTCCAATTCTGACTGAGTTAGCCCCAGTTGCCACATTAAATCTATACCTACCAAGACAGCGGCTGCATTTGCCGACCCCCCAGCCAATCCAGCAGCTACGGGTATTCGCTTAGCGATCGCAATTTCAACTCCGCCATATTGTGCTAAAGATTTGGGGAATTCCGACGCCATTAATTCAGCGGCGCGATAAGCCAGATTGCTTTTGTCTGCTGGGACTTGGGGATTATCGCAGTGTACGCGGATGGTATCGGTACTAAGCGATCGCAAATCAATTCGATCTGCTAAGTCGATGCTTTGCAGCACCATTGCCAACTCGTGATAACCGTCAGGACGCGATCCGAGTATTTCTAAATACAGGTTAATTTTGGCTGGGACAATTAGAGAATATGAACGCATATCTTTAGTTATGTAGATTGCTTTTTGTTCATTGTTCGTTGCTATGAACCACAAACCACGAACTACTGAGAAACTTGTAACGTGTTACTCAAGGCGACCCACTGAGGCACGCTTAAATCTTCAGCGCGGGCTTGGGGATTTATCTCTAATTGTTCCAGCAATTGAGTCAGGCGATCGCGCTCTATTATTCCTTTCAAATTATTCCGCAACATTTTGCGCTTCTCGGCGAACCCTATTTTTACCAAACTCTCTAAGTGTCTGGGATCGCGTGCTGGTGTTTCTATCATTCGCGGACGCAACCGAACAACGGCTGAATCTACCTTGGGCGGCGGGTAAAACGCTCCTGCTGGTACGTGATAGATAAACTCGCATATGGCTAAATACTGCACGCGCACTGATAACGCTCCAAAAGCCCTCGATCCTGGTTTAGCATACAACCGATCTGCTACTTCTTTCTGCACCAGCAGGACAATTAAATCAAAAGCTTCCGCTGCTGGTTGGGAAATTGTACCTAACAGATGTTCTAAAATTGGGCCAGTGATATTGTAAGGGATATTGGCAACAACTTTGTTAGGTTTTTGGAAAGTTGGGAAAGCAGCAATTTGAGCAGCCCAATCTAGGCTGAGTATATCGCCTTGCAAAAGTAAGAATTTTTCAACATTACCCAATTTTTTAGCTAGCTTTTCGCACAAATCGCTGTCAATTTCTACAGCAACAACTGATTCAGCAGCGGGCAATAGCTGGCGAGTTAGTATGCCAGTACCGGGGCCAATTTCCAGTACGCGATCGCTCTTGGATAAATTAGCTGCTTTTATTATTTGATTGAGCGCCTTATCACTGCGAAGCCAGTGTTGACCAAATTGTTTTCTAGGTTGGGGACTCATTGAAAAAATTGGCCTAAAAGTGTAAAAATAGAGTTAACTTATTTATCAATTTTTATTTTACATGAATTCAGCCACCCTCCAAGCAAGAAGTAACCTAAACATTGAAGAATTTTTCTCCTTAGTAGAGGCAGAGGGTGATGTTACCTACGAGTTAATAAAAGGTCAGGCAGTACGGAAGATGTCGCCAAAATTTTTTCACTACAGGCTGACCAAGGCTCTACTCAACCTGCTTGAATTGTGGTGTCAGCAGCGGGGAGAAGTAGCTATAGAATGGGCGATTAGATTAACTCAGCAGGATCGAGACTGGGTTCCCGTGCCGGATTTGCTATACATATCTTACGAGCGATTTCCAGCCGACTGGATGCAGGATGACGCTTGTCCTGTTGCGCCTGAATTGGTTATAGAAATTATTTCGCCTGGTCAAACTTTTGGACAGCTAGTTTCTAAAGCGCGAGATTACTTGGACGCTGGTGTGTTACGAGTTTGGATTGTTGATAGCAAAGCCAGAAGTATTACTGTTTTTTATCCCGATTCGGCACCGCAGACATATAGAGGAGGCACGCCGCTTACAGATTCTATCTTAGAGGGATTAGAAATAACAGTTGAACAGGTATTTCAGCTAGCACGAATACCGGATGAGGGAAGCCTATTTTAGTATAATTACATTGAGGCGAAATGCTCTTTGAATAAATCGTGCATAAACCTATAGCGCCTACCCACTCGTTGCAGAAAGTACCGTTGTGCGGCGTAGTTGAGAAAACGGCTATAGTTCCAGGGAATATAACCATTTCGCCAAAGAATTAGGCGCAACATGAAATGTTGAATTCCAGGTAAGCCATAGATGTTTACATAGACGATTGCTAACAACCCTATAATCGGCGCAATTATCCAACTTATGCCAGGAGCTACAACAGCAATTGTACCAAAAATCAGTATTGCGATCGCTACAACAATTAGGCCATATATTGCTGCTTCTTTCACACCGCCGCTGGCAACAAGTTTCTTTTCTAAATTTGGTTGGAATGGTACTATTTTTTCTAATATTTCATCGGTAAGTCCCAATATAAAACTGCCCATTGCTCCACTGATTATTCCACCAATTAACCCTAAAATTAGCGTAACTATCAGCTTAATAAATAAGCCGCCAACTAGCTTAGAAGTCAACCCCAACATGAGACTAGCAATAAGTCCGTAAATTACCCCAAAAATCAGCCTAACTCCCAAACGATATTGCGCCTTATGAGTAGAATTTTCCAACCAAGCAGGCTGCATATTATAAATCAAAAATTCATCTATTGCCTGCGATCGCATATTTTTAGCAAGCCTTACTATCCCTTGGCGCGATCTCTCTAGGCGCGGTTCTTTCCCTTTACTATACCAGTGCGGTTTAACATCCCGTATTAGCATCCGACGAACATAGGCATTTAACAAATACTGGCGACGTTCTTCCAGAGAAGTGAGACGTTTCCAAGAATGAATTAAAATTTCCTCATATGCTAACGTCATTATATTTAATAATAGCGGCGTCTTTGCCAACACCAATAAATCGGGATCGGTTTTGATGTTCTCCCAAAGTTCGCGACTTCTAGCATTTAGAAGGTAATTGCGGATTTGACTTTCATCAAGCGATCGCAAATAAATTGCACCGTGCATTTGCAACCTGGTAGTACCGCTTTTATAAACTTCCACGCGATTGCACGCAACAAGCTGATTGAGTCTATCTAGCAGATAGTTAATCCGCTGAAGACATATTTCTTGTCGAGATAATTCCAGTTCATCTAGTCCATCCAAAAGAGGTAATATTTGCTGTTGATTAAGTAGATTTATGCTAATATCAACGGGCACGCCATATTTAGCGCCGAGGTAGTCTACCAGGCATGATGCAATACTTTGGTTATTGCTTTCCCACAAGGAAAGATTAAACAAAACTGGGATAGGCTGATCCGCGTTATTTTCAGCCCTAGCGATTAAATCGGCAGCAAGTTCTAGTAGAGTTGTAGTTTTACCAGATCCCTGTGCGCCCAAGATTAATAACTTACCTGCTGCCCGATCGAAAACATCTATAATTTTTGTTTCCGGAGTTATTTTGGTAGTGGAACCGCTGCCGATTTTAACCTCAACATCCCAAAGGCGTTGCACCTGTTCGGGTTGTCTATCGTTGGACAAATCGATAAATACTGCCTTATGCAATGATTGTTCTAGACGTTCGGCAACTTCCCGTTTAATTGCAGCTAGCAACTTATATCGAGTTTGCGTACTCCGTTTTGCCCCCGCGCCAGACATCGCCTCTCTAGTTATCGCCTCTGCGTTCATTCCATCTCCTCTACTTGCGGCATCAGCAGCGCAGCAATGTCCCTCTACTTCAATTTTTCCACCAAACTGTAGCGCAAAGACTTAGTTTAGCAGCAGCGAGGTGAAGTGCGGCGATCGCAGCAAGTAGCGAAGAGATAATAGGGTTAGCATTCTCCATGCGATTTTAGCTATTGAGGATTTACTTATTAAGTCCCTCTAACCCTAATTATCAATAAGACTTTCACAGCGAATTTAGTTGCCTAAGTCCTACTATTGTTGAATAACTTGCCTTACTTGTTCAACCTCTATCTTTAGTGCCTCAGCCGCTGCTTGTATAGAGCATCTAGCTGGTAAAAAAAAAATGGGCATTGCCCATCTTAATTAATGCTCTTAACCACCTCTCTCCCCCATTGCGGGGAAGAATTTTTATTGCAAAGAGGGATGATATTTTAAATCCCCAACCGCTGATAAATCGCGTCTAAATGCTTTAAATGATGTTTAGGATCGAAACAAGCCTCAATTTCTTCCTTCGACATCTGCTGAGTCACGCGGGGATCTTTGGCAATCAAAGCGTGAAAGTCTCCTTCCGGTTTATTCCAAGCCTGATGAGCGCAAGACTGCACAACCTCATAAGCTTCCTCGCGCCGCATCCCTTTTTCCACCAAAGCTAGCATCACCCGTTGGCTGAAGACTACGCCGCCGTAAACGTTCATATTCCGCTGCATATTTTCGGGATAAACCAACAGGTGTTTCACCAAATCGGTGGTTTCCACTAACATGAAGTGGGTTAATGTGCAGGAATCGGGGAAAATCATCCTTTCAACGGAACTGTGGGATATATCCCGTTCGTGCCAAAGCGCGACATTTTCTAAGGCTGCAACGGCATTACCCCGAAGGATTCGCGCCATCCCGGTGAGTCGTTCTGAACGAATGGGGTTGCGCTTGTGCGGCATTGCAGACGAGCCTTTTTGTCCTTTGGAGAAGAATTCTTCTACTTCTAGAACGTCTGTGCGTTGCAGGTTGCGAATTTCGACGGCAAAGCGTTCAATGGAAGCACCCAGTAGCGCCAAAGTTTGCACGTAATCGGCGTGGCGATCGCGCGATATAACCTGGGTTGACGCCGTATCCGGTTCTAACCCCAATTTTTGACAAGCGATTTCTTCTATTCTGGGATCGACGTTGGCATAAGTTCCGACTGCGCCAGATATTTTGCCAACAGCGATTTCGTTGCGTAAACGAACGAGGCGATCGCGGTTTCGCAAAACTTCCGCCAACCACCCTGCTAGCTTAAACCCAAACGTAATAGGTTCGGCGTGAATACCGTGCGATCGCCCAATCATTACCGTAGTGCGATGTTGCTGCGCTTGGTAACGTATGGCTTGAGTTAAAGCCTCAATCTGTCCCAACAACACATCTACACTGGCTACCAGTTGCAGCGCCAAAGCCGTATCCAAGACATCGGAACTGGTTAATCCAAGGTGAATGTAACGTCCTGCATCACCCACGTACTCGTTGACGTTGGTGAGAAATGCGATCATATCGTGGCGGACTTCAGCCTCAATTTCCAGAACCCGCTTAGGGTCAAAATTAGCCTTAGCCTTAATTTCCTCAACCGCCTCAGATGGGATATAACCCAATTCCGCTTGAGCTTCACAAACTGCTATTTCAACCTGGAGCCAAGTTTTCAGCTTATATGTTTCCGTCCACAGGTTGCCCATCTCAGGCAAAGTATACCGCTCAATCACAGTCCGCCACAAAATACGACTGTCATATTGTACCGCCTATGTCTAAGCCATAATAGTGCGATCGCTACAAACTATAGCAATCTGATTTGATGATATGGAATTTAACAACCGCACCGTGCAGAAAAAGACAATAAAGAAAATTTCATAATTGATTTATTATTTCTGAATCAGGTTAATGATAAATTGTCTACTAAGTTTTGAGCGTGGGGTTAACACACTTGTTGCCAACTCATTCAGGCTTAAAGCCGCTTTTACGAAAGCTAAAAGTTTATCCAAGGCTGCGCCTGCATATTAGCTTTGCAGATCTCGCCGCTAGCCTATGCTCGTTTATTTACTTCTCAGATGACTCGCAACACATCAGAGAAATCCAATCTTTTTGGCAGACTAATAAAGAAGTTCTCGTAACGCTCTCCGTAAGAACATCCCTCGATTTGCTGTTGCAGTCTTTAAACCTCCCCCCAGGTTCTGAAGTATTAATGAGCGCAGTCAATATTAGAGACATGGTTGAAATTGTCCAACGCCACAAACTGGTTCCAGTATCCGTTGACATTTCTTTGGATACACTTGCACCAAAGCTGGATTTACTAGAAAATCTTATTACAGAAAAAACTAAAGTTTTTATTGTTGCACATTTATTTGGCTCGATTATCAATCTAGATCCCTATAGCGAATTGTGTAAAAAGCACAACCTTCTCTTGTTTGAAGACTGCGCTCAAGCTTTTGCAGGCGATAAATATTATGGTCATGATGGCGCTGATATAAGTTTATTTAGCTTTGGCCCCATTAAGTCGTGTACTGCACTTGGAGGAGCAGTTGCCATTATTCAAGATAAAACATTGGCGTCTAAAATAAAAAGTATTGAATATGATTATCCCCAAAGAAGCGAGTTTTGGTTCTTGCAACGTTTGTTGAAATATTACTGCTTGAAGCTGCTTTCAATTCCTGTCTTGTATTGTAATGTCTTAGCTGTTTTTAAAGCCCTTGTAAAAGATGTCGATTCAGCTATTAACTCAATGACACGCGGTTTTTCTAAAGGTGATATTCTTGATAAAATAAGATACCGTCCTCCTAAACGGATGCTGGCTCTTTTAAATCGCAGATTAAGCAACTATCACAACGACTGGGTTGAAAAGCGCCAGTCAAACGCACGTAAATTTATTTCTCTACTTTTGCCAGAAATAGTTTGTCTTGGAAGCAGCGCTGAATACAATTCTTTCTGGCTTGTTGCAATACTGGTTTCCGAGCCTGAATTTATGATGAAAAAACTTAGAGAAAACGGTTTTGATGCAACTAGGGGAAGTACCAGCCTAACCTTTATAGATGCTTCGCACTTCGAGAAAAACTCCCCAAATTTGCTTACTCTTAACTCAGAACGGCTTATAAAATATGTTTTGTATCTTCCTGTATCAGAATCGTTGCCAGGAAATGAAATAACATATCTGGCCGGGTTGGTAAATAAATATTATTGTGAGTGTTCTGATGCTAATGATACTAAAAAACTATAGTCGAGATAAGCTCAGCGATAGAACAGATTGATTGAATAGCGATCGCGCTTGTCGCCTCTATGACCAAGTTAATTTTAGCAAAGTGTTACAATAGGTGTAATTACCGGATGCTAAACTCTACAAGCATCAAATCCACCAGATCCCAACCCGCCGAAAATCCCAGACTACGACCTGTGTAACCGCTAGAAGCTTGCCAATCGCTTCTTTTAATCTTCCCGGCTAAACCGCGATCGCAGCTCAAATATGGCGATTCTATGCGATACACTGGCAAATATTCCAATAAGAGTTATTAGATGCTAGATTTCAATACACTATCCGACTTTTCGCGCACGCACTGCATCTCCATCTGTGCGTTTCTGGTTCCAGCGAACTTGTTTTTCACCATTCAAGCAATGATTTTCACAGCACTTTATCGCCCTAAAATTCAATTGTGGCAAGCTGCTGGAATTGGTAATGTCTGCGCTTTAATAATGGTAATTCACGTTTTAACGTGGTTCCAGGTTGGCGTAGTAATGGCTCCTACCTACATTCTGCTGTTACTAGCAAGCACATGTCTCTTCATCAATAACTGGGCGATCGCACATCCGCAAAGTATGAGTCAACTGCTAAGAGGCTTATATTTTCGGTTTAATCCCGTCCTCCAGAAATGAGCGCGATCGCCAAGCATATGCCTATGAGCCGTTCGCAAGCTCACCCCTACTAGGCACTGGACAAAAGCTTTGAAGCCCAAAGTTTTTCTTTCTTTTGGCTTTTGCCTTTTTACTTGCTTATCATTGCATTCTGTCAATTGTACGATACTGAATTGCTTCAGCAACGTGATTGGGCTTGAGGTCTTCATCGCCAGCTAAATCGGCAATTGTGCGCGCAACTTTTAGGATGCGATCGCTTGCTCTTGCCGATAACCCTAATTTCCTAATGGCTGCTTCTAATAAATTGCGAGAAGCATCATCTAAGTTGCACCATTGCTGCAAATGGCTGCTTTGCATTTCGGCATTGCAACGCAGATTTGTTTGAGTTTTGAAACGATTGCGCGATCGCTCTCTTGCTAACTGTACTCTCTCTCTAACTGGTGCAGAATTTTCCCCCAATGGTTGTCTGGTAATCTCTTCTGGCTTCAAGCGATTAACAGCAACTTGCAAATCAATTCTATCCATCAAAGGGCCAGAAAGCTTCGCCCAATATTGTTCCCTTTGCCTGGGAGAACAACTACAAGCTTGAATGGTATCGCCATAATATCCGCAAGGGCAAGGATTGGTACTCGCCACAAGAGTAAACTGTGCTGGAAACATTACAGATTGCCTCGTGCGAGAAATTGTCACATAACCATCTTCTAAAGGTTGTCGTAAAAACTCTAAAACATCTCGCTTAAATTCTGTGAGTTCATCCATGAAAAGCACTCCCCTGTGGGCTAGAGAAATTTCTCCCGGACGGGGAAAAGTGCCGCCGCCGACGAGGGCGGGACCAGAAGCAGAGTGGTGGGGACTGCGATAGGGGCGATCGCTTACTAATGTTCCTCTATTCTTAAGTAAGCCAGCAACAGAGTGAATTTGAGTAACTTCTAGCGCTTCTTCAAAACTTAATGGCGGCAAGATCCCCGGCAATCTTCGCGCCAGCATAGTCTTACCGCTACCGGGCGGCCCCACAAAAATGAGATTATGTCCCCCAGCAGCAGCTATTTCCAAAGCGCGACGGGCGTGGGATTGTCCCTTCACATCTTTTAAATCTGGCCCATTAAGCTGCGATCGCTCTATTTCTTGCAAACCATCCATCTGCATTGGCGTATAGCGTTCTGGCTGATTGAGGAAATCAGCGACTTGCGATAGATCTTTAAAGCCATAAACTTCTAACCCTTGCACTACGGCTGCTTCCCGTGCATTATCTGCTGGGACAACCAACCCAGAAATACCCAGCTTTTGCGCGGCTGCTGCAATGGGCAATACTCCAGCAACAGGACGCAAACTCCCGTCGAGGGAAACTTCGCCCAAAAATAAATAATCTCCCAACATCTGGGCGCTAACTTGCTCAGACGCCGCCATGATCCCTACACTAATGGGCAAATCAAAACTTGGCCCTTCTTTTCGCAAATCGGCTGGCGTGAGATTAATCACAATTTTACGCATGGGGAAGGCGTAACCAGCATTCTTCAGCGTCGCCTTCACCCGTTCGCGAGATTCTTGCACTGCCGCATCAGGCAGACCTAATAATACAACTCCCGGCATTCCACCAGAGACATCGACTTCCACGCCTACTTTAACAGCGTCGATACCGACAATAGATGCACTCCAAACTCTAGCAAGCACTTTAATTTTCCTAATATTGCTCAAAGCTATAGTGCCCGCGATCGCTCTCAAACTAACACTCTGGAATTCTCCGTGTCATATAACCCTCACTTCGATCGCAGCGGGGATCGTCTATAAGTAAAAATTTATCCACAAGTTTGTTTAGAAAGATGCAATGCGATCGCACGAGGAAGCATTCCCGCCATTACCGTGAAATTAGCACCAGCTAATCAAGGATGTGAGAGATTGTATCTTAAGGAATTCAGGGCTTACGCACCTTACCCCTGAAATTTAGATCCCCCCTAATTCCCCTGCATTCCCACGCAGACCCAGGGAACGAGGGGGGAAGCTCAAAAGACCCCAATTTATCCCCGTTGGGCGATCTCTTCTGCGTAAGTCCTAGAATTCTTAGAATTTCCGCTACTAGGATCAACAATATGAGTCAAACCACAGAAACCATTTTCAGCAAAATTATCCGCCGGGAAATCCCCGCCGACATTGTTTATGAAGACGACTTGGCACTCGCCTTCAAAGATATTCAACCACAAGCCCCCGTCCATATCCTCGTGATTCCCAAACAGCCAATTGCCCAACTTGCCGATGCTGAGTCACAAGACCACGCCCTTATGGGTCACTTGTTACTAACTGTTAAGCGGGTTGCAGAACAAGCTGGATTAAGTAACGGCTACCGCGTGGTGATTAACAATGGTGACGACGGCGGACAAACAGTGCCCCACTTACATTTACACATTCTGGGCGGACGCCACATGAAATGGCCACCGGGTTGATCGTACTTTAGATTTTGGATTTGAGATTTTAATAGAATCTCAAATCCAAAATCTAATATTAGTAGACTAAGGGTTTAAGACTTTCGGCGGCTTCGTTGAGGTTTTGAATACTAACTTTTGTTTGAGTAATGCCGCTGGCTGTCTGTGAGGCTCCTTGATTTAGGTTGTTCATTGCGTCAACCACCTGCTGAACCGCGATCGCTTGCTGTTTGGCTGTTAGTGAAATTTGTTGATTGCTAAAAACAACATCATTGATAGCCGCCAGCGAAGTTTGTTGATTGTTTAAAACCACATCGTTAATTGACTGAGCCACACCCGTAGAAGCCGATAAAACGACATCGTTGATAGCCTGAGTCACGTTTGTAAAAGCGTCGGCTGTCTCCTGAGAAAGTTTTATCCCTTCCTCTGCCGTTTTTCTTCCTTCATCCGTCACCATCACTGTTAAATTGATCGCCGACTGGATAGCAGCAACAAGTAGATTAATCTTCTCCGCTGAACTTTTACTTTGATCTGCCAGTTTGCGGATTTCACTTGCCACCACGCCAAACCCCTTACCATGTTCTCCAGCACGCACTGCTTCTACTGCTGCGTTCAAAGCAAGCATATTTGTCTGGTTGGCTAAATTACTGACTATGTTGGTGATGTTGCTAATTTGATTTGTCTGTTCGCTTAAGCGGATAATCTGCTCAGAAATCGCCCCTACTTTCTGTTTCAACATAGACATACCTTCGAGGGTCCTACCCACTCCCTTTGTTCCCCCTTCGGCTAGGTTTAATACCTGACGTGCGCCTGTTGCTGATGATTCCGCTAGGTTTAACACTTGAAGCGCACTTGCTGCCGATGATTCTGCCAGGTTTAATACCTGACGTGCGCTATCTGCGGCTGATTCGGCTTGTTCTGCGGACTGTCGGGAAGATGCAGCTAACTCATGCATTGTGCTGGTAGTTTGATGCACCGATGCCGCTTGGTGTGTGGCGCTACGTTCCTGCTGTTCTACAGCCGCCGCAATCTCAGTCGAAGAACTGGCGATCGCATTTACTGTCTGATTAATAGCTTTATTCGTTCTAGCAATAGTTGACCAAATAATATAAGCGGCAACAGTCGCAAGAAATAAAGATAATACTGTAGTCAACACAGCCATTAGTATCAAAAACTGTATGGATTCGTTTGCGTTTTTACTAAAACTTGACAATTTTAGTAACTGCTTTTCATTAAATTCTTCATTCAGTTTATCGAACAAGCCAATAACTATTTTGGAATCTCTAAGATAGCTAGTTACTGCTGCTTGTTGTTTGCCTTCATTTACTAAAGCAAATGTTGCCCTAGACAACTTATCAAACTGTTCTCCTGTCTGAAGCATTTTTGTAAAAATTTGTCTTTGCTCTGGGTCTAAAATTACTCTATCTGCTGCTTCAACAGCTTTTTGATAGCGCTGCCTTTGCTTTTCATATTCTTTTAGAGATTCTTTATCTTTTATTAAAAGATAGCCCCGGACTTGTCTAGCCATTAATGAACTTCTTAAAACCATATCATCGGTTTCTATAATTGCTTTTTGCGCTCTGTTTACCTGTTTGAATGTATCAAATACTTTATTTCCACTTGAATATACTATGCCGCTAAATCCAATTATTAATATTACTGGTACAGAAAAACCCAGAAAGATTCTGCCTCGTAATTTTAAGTTTTCAAGCATGAACTTTACCTTAACTACTTTTAGTACAATTTTACGTTAATTAGAATAAATCTTCCACCAAATACTTACGGATTTGATTTGTGTTATTGGTTATACTAGCTCGCCAAAAGCTTTGCAATTTAATATAGTAATAATATTAAATATTCCAACGATATAAGCAACAAAGCTTTACTAAAAATGAGTGCAAGCATCATAATGTTAAAGATTAAATAGTTTAGTCCAGCAGCTTCCTTAAAGCCCGTTAGCGCGAGCGCAATACGAACACAATAATTAAAAGGTTTTAGACTGCTAAGTGAGGAAATTGTTGATAAGGCGGCGATCGCGCATCCAGCTTAAAGGAAACCATACCCCCTCCCCCGCACGGACGGCGTTAACCTACTAGGGGGAGCGTGGCGAGAAGATATTATTCAATGACATCAACCCCCAACAGCCCGTTCTCCACCTTTCCAATAGTGAATCCCCAAGGTGCTAGTCCATATATGCAGGACTTAATACAAGTAGCGATCGCCCCGAATCTCTCAATATAGGTGAGATAACCTATGCCTATTATCGATATATGAGCTTTTTGTCAAGCTTATTAACTACATAATTTTTTTTGTGAAAACCCTTTACAAACCGAAACAAATGATTTAAGTTATAAATGTGGGCAAAACAAACCGCCCTCGAACCTAGAAAATTAAATCGCAATCATCCAAAAATGACCACAACCATTCAACAGCGCCAAAGCGCTAACGCTTGGGAACGGTTCTGCAACTGGGTAACATCAACCGACAACCGCCTATACATCGGCTGGTTCGGCGTACTGATGA
>NZ_JACJON010000083.1 GCF_014695585.1 Microcoleus sp. FACHB-831
GTTGCTGTGGAAGAAATTCTTGCCCAACTTAGCCAAACAGTAATTGCTTCGGTGACGGGATGGGATTTTATTCTGGAAGCTTTATCTGTATCAGGAATTTAGTGAAATGGTATAAGTTTCGCAGCCAATACAGCGTCGGCAAATTCGTTGTCGATTTTTATTGCACTGAAGTTAAACTCGCTATAGAAATTGATGGAGATAGCCATTTTCAGGAGGGCGCCCAAGAATATGACCGAGAAAGGCAGGCTTTTATTGAGTCAGTTGGGATTAGGTTTTTAAGATTTACAAATGATGAGGTGTATAAGAATTTGGAGGGTGTTTTAGAGATAATTTCACTGAAGGTTCGGGAATTAAGATGAGGTGATGAATTCCCGCTCTTACCCCCCCAGCCCCCCTTAATAAGGGGGGAGCAAATACCAGCGCCAGGTATCGGGAACTTAGAACTGGCGTGGTTTCATGGCAACCGTCTCTGTAGTTGGCACAACTACTAATTTTGCTATCTGCTGGTTACTGATGCCACTTCTCAATTGACGGTTCAGGGTATCAATCGCAGACTAATTGCATCGATTGGCTCTCCATCAAATCGAAATAGCGCTTGCTTTAGCCCTAATGCTTTTACTCGTTGGAAGAGTTCAGTTTTTAGGGCAATTCTCGTTGCGTCATCCCCTACCATGCCTTGATGTTCCACGTCCTTATTACGCTTTAGACTGCAACTTGGTATCGGCTTTCTGCCATTCCTTCAACATTACATCTGTAATGTTGATGTACGAGTCGTCCACAAACTCTTTTAGCGCTTCCTTCCCACCTGCTTGAAAAGCGCTCACGAACCGCTTCCTATCGGTTAGAGGAAATGCAGCAGTGACAAAAGCTTTTTGCTGTGCCTGACTAGCAGTAGGGTTGGTCTGTTCTAGTTGCTTCAGTAGATCCTGGATCTTGGCAGCAGCCTGAGCTAGAGTTTGCCTTTGCTCAGGAGTGTAGTTATCTTGACTTAATTTAGCTGATTGACCCTTACCCTTAGTCTTCTTCCTCTTAATACCTGTAACTGCTTCTCGGATAACCTCTAAGTCTTCCGGCTTTGCCCACTTAGTTACAAGAGTTACTCTGTACTCATCTGTGCGTCCTGCACGTTTCTCTTGGGTAAGGAAACCAGCCTCACATAGGAACTTTAATGAATACTGGACGCGACGAACACTCATCTGGCAGATATCAGCTGTCTTGCTAAGACTAGCAAAATACTTACCATTAGGCTTTCCCCCTGTCCTACGAACAGCATGCGCATAAACCCGAAACTCGTAGGGGTCTAACCCATACTCATCAAGTTTGTTGTGAACAAACATTACTGAGTTAGAACTAGGTGGGCTGTTTGCGTCTGGAGCTTCTTCTTCCGTTACTAAAGAGGCTTTCTCGGTTGACATACGGTTGTTTTAGGTATGTTTTTACTACTGAAGACTGACGTTACTCTGACGGCTAGGCTTATTCCGAGGGTGTTATGTATTTCATGCCACTAGCTTTAACTATTATACATATGCTCATGCATTAAATGCGTACCACCAGTGATTTTAATGCCGTAGCCCTGGTATATATTCTAGGTATTTACTTGAGGGGCATTGATTTCAAAGGGTATAACTTGCGGCAAAACACAAAAGGCCAACAACTTAACCCGACTAAATTTTGGGATTAACATCCAAAAGTAGGGCTGCATAAGGATTGTCAAAACAGACTAACATGGGTCATACTGATAAAAGTAAAGGCTATCGACTGGACATCGATAGCCTTCACAGCACAAATATATTGGGGGACGGGTATGCTTGAGCGGCCATCCGTCCTTTAATTCAAATCCACCCACGACTTCCAAAAAGGAGGAATGTTTCGCATGGCAGGTTTATATATTAACCATGATAGCTCAGAATTGCCAGAAAACAAGCCCTGGGATGCTTTACTGGCACTTATTCATGAGTTCAATTGCGCCCAAGTCAAGGCATCAGGACTCACGCTAAACAGCAATCTAGAGAACCTGATCCGTCAATCTCGTGTAGAAGACGTTCGCTATGCTCTCAAAGTTGTTGAGGATAAGCGCAAACAAGAAGTGGTAAAAAACCCAGAAGGGTTGTTCTACCGCGTACTTGTAAATCGGCGTTAGGGTTATAGCAATTTAACTCAGTTTGGCACCACGTAGATTGACCTAGTTTAAGTACATTAAAGGAGACACACGAGAGGGGAATTCCTCCTCTCGTGGATTTCCAATACCAATCATCCGTTCAAAAATGGCTATATCAAAGTCATTAATGAGTAGCTCAGAGCCATTGCCAAACAGCGATCGCTCCTACCGTATTTTGTACCCCACCACCTGCTGACCCACAGTTGGGGAGATTGAAAAGCGCGATCGGGGTAAATCTTTCCTGATATTAACCCAGTTGTATTTTCAGTTCGCGCAGCATCCGACTGGTTCCCTCATCAATGGCTTTTTGTACCAGTTGGGGAATCATTTTGGTGATGGGAAGATCGGGAAAGATAGAACTGACAGATGATTCCGCGTAGTCACCGTTTTGGAGAATGTAAATCTTAAGTTGGCGACTCCGATAGATCCACACTTCCGGAACGCGCAGGGCTTCGTAGGCGTTCAAGGTGGTCTTTGAAGTTACATCAGACTCAATGGCAAGATCCGGGGGTGGGTAAACTGCTAAATCCATATTGGTGCAACCCCGGACACGACTGGCATTCTGGATGTAAAAGCAGGTATCGGGTTCCACTCCGGCAATTTCTGGTTGCTTCAGAGTAGTTGAGCCAAAATCTTCCCAGTCCCGCCCTTGAGCATCTAAGATAGCTTTGACAATATCGGCAATGATGCGATGAGGGCGTTCGTGCAGTGCCAAAGGAGACATGATTTCCAGCGTTCCTTGGTAGTATGCAATGCGGGTGCTGCGCTGTTCTCCCAGTTCCGTAAGAATCTGTTCAAAGTCCTGCCAAGACAAGTTATGAATGCTAATCGTGCTACCGGGAGTGAGTTCAATGGCACGAATGGGAATGGTAACAGTCATTGGTGTTCCTCTGTCGATTACTGGGGTAGCTTCTTCAACCGTAACTCGCCATTCTACCCATGAGCATCATTAATGATTAACTACCGCACCACCAGCTAACCAAGAGTTTGGGAGATTAAGAAGCGCGATCGCAGCTAATAAAAAAAGTAGGGTGGGCATTGCCCACCCTACTGAAAAATTAGAAGTTGTTTTTAGACGACTCCTTAAACACTGTGGAGGCGTTTTCGCCCGCGAGTCCCTGGGGATGCGGACTTTTTGCTGCGGGCGGGTGCCGATTCTGTCTTCGACTTCCCCCCGTTACTGCGACGTTGATTTGAGCGTTGAGGCTTCGGTTGGTCTACCCCTCTCTGGGCTGGCGAAGTTGGCTCGTATCCCGGAATCACGTTTCTGGCAAGGGTTTGATTGAGCAATCGTTCGATGTTCTTTAGGAGTAGATATTCATCCCCACAGACTAGCGAAACGGCTCGTCCTTCATTGCCAGCGCGACCCGTGCGACCAATGCGATGCACGTAGTCTTCTGGTACATCTGGTAGTTCAAAGTTGACTACATGTGGTAGTTGATCGATATCTAGACCCCGCGATGCTACGTCGGTGGCGACTAATACCCGCACTTTCCCTTGCTTAAAGTCTTGCAGGGCGCGGGTACGGGCTGCCTGACTTTTGTTGCCATGAATTGCAGTTGTTTTCAGCCCATCTTTAGAAAGCTGCTCGGCTAGACGGTTTGCGCCATGTTTGGTGCGGGTGAAGACTAGCACCTGTTGCCAATTGTGGAAGCCGATGGTGTAAGAAAGCAATTCGCGCTTGCGATCGCGATCCACAAGATATACCAACTGTTCTACCTGCTCTGCTGCTGTATTGCGGGCAGCCACTTCGATCTGAGTCGGAGACTTTAGCAGGGTGCTGGCAAGCTGCTGAATCGGTTTAGAGAAAGTAGCAGAAAACATCAGCGTTTGCCGAGACTCGGGCAGTTTCGCCAAAATTTTGCGGATGTCGTGGATGAAGCCCATGTCTAACATGCGATCGCATTCATCCAGCACCAATATCTCTATCTGGGAGAGATCTATTGTCTTTTGCCCAACGTGGTCGAGCAACCGACCGGGCGTAGCGACTACAATATCAACTCCCCGACGCAGCATATGAACTTGCGGTACCATTCCGACGCCACCATAAACCACTGTCGATCTCAGCGACAGGTATTTGCCATAGGTTTTGACGCTATCGTTGACCTGGGCTGCCAGTTCGCGAGTGGGTGTGAGAATGAGTGCGCGAGGCGTGCGATGCACGTGGTTGGGGTTATTAGTGCCCAGGAGTTGCAGTAGCGGTAGGGTAAAGCCAGCCGTCTTGCCCGTTCCAGTTTGGGCGCTGGCGAAAACGTCTTGTCCTTGCAGGATGGCGGGAATTGCTTGCTGCTGAATGGGTGTTGCTTCGGTGTAGCCAGAGTCAGCAACAGCACGAAGCAGGTCGGTCGAAAGACCGAGGTTACGAAATGTCATAAATGCGATCGCTCCTAGTAATGCCCCTATCCCAAATCAAGTGCCTGGGGCCAGTCTAAGAGCAGGAAATTTGTAGTTCAGTTGGATGGCTTGAATGAGCAAGTTCCAATCGCCAGCAACAGACCGGAATGTACTGGCAGAGTTTCATACTAACAAATATTACGGCTCTTTATCTGGAGAAGCTTGCCCTCACCCTAACCTCTCCCACAGGAGAGGGAACCGGAGTGGCTCCCCTTCTCCTGCGGGAGAAGGGTTGAGGCATGAGGGTGTTAGCGCCTACAGAAAACTTGGGTATTTTCTGAATAAGAGCTATTGAGCAATTGAATAGATGGATAATCAGCTTTCTAGGATTGCAGGCTGTCGTCGGCAAATTTCACCACAACTGTTGCAATATGCCCGCGAACTAAGGCAAAGGCAAACCTCAGCCGAAGAAGTGTTGTGGGAGTGTTTGCGCGATCGCCGTTTGTTCAATGCAAAATTTCGCCGACAGCATAATATCGGGCGCTATATTGCTGATTTTTATTGCCATTCCAGCCGATTGGTGGTCGAGGTGGATGGAGAAATTCACAAGTTGCGTCAGCTACAGGATGCAGCGCGGGATGCGTGGATGCGGGAGCATGGTTTGACGGTGCTGCGATTTACCAACGATCGGGTGTTGAACCAGTTGGAGGGGGTTTTGAGTGCGATCGCGGAGTGTTTGCCCTCACCCTAACCCTCTCCTGTGGGAGAGGGAACCGGAGTGGCTCCCCTTCTCCTGCTCAAAGAACAATTTTCCTCCCCTTCTCCTGCGGGAGAAGGGGTTGGGGGATGAGGGTCTTTAGCTCCATTGCAATGTTATTTTTAAAATAACTTTACCGAGCAGCAAGATAATTTTTAACTGCTTCGGCAGAATCTAGCTCTAAAACAGCATAGGCGATCGCTTGTGCTTCTTCCATTGTTAATTCTGAAATAACTGCCTTCACAGCAGGTATTGCTGAGGAGTTCATACTCAATTCATCTACCCCCAAACCAACTAAAATTGGTGTCGCTAAAGGCGATGAAGCTAACTCGCCGCAGACTCCTACCCAGATGTTAGCTTTATGAGCCGCGATCGCAGTTTGTTGAATCATCCGCAATACTGCTGGTTCAAAAGCATCGGCAAGATTAGCTACTTTGGGATTAGTGCGATCGCTTGCCATTACATACTGGCTTAAGTCGTTAGTTCCTATACTAAAAAAATCTACCTCTGTTGCTAATTTATCAGCCATAACAACAGCGGCAGGAACTTCTATCATAATTCCCACTTCCAGAGATTCGTTAAACTGGATTCCCTCAGTTCGCAATTCTGTTTTTGCTGTTGCTAAAATCTCCTTTGCAGCTCTTATCTCTCTCGCTGAAGACACCATCGGAAACATTAATTTAATTGGGTGTTGGTAGCTTGCTCGTAAAATTGCCCTTAGCTGAGTTTTTAATATATCGGGAAAATCTAACAAACTCCGAATTCCCCGCCATCCCAAAAATGGATTAGCTTCTTGTGGCAAGTTTAGATAATAAATTGGCTTGTCTCCACCAATATCCAAAGCGCGAATAATTAGCGGATGGGGAGATAAAGTAGACGCGATCGCTTGATAAACTTCTAGCTGTTCTTCTTCACTTGGAGCTATTAACCGCTCCATATATAAAAATTCACTACGCAGCAATCCCACTCCCTCAGCACCGTTTTCCAGGGAATTTTTTGCATCCCCAACCGTTAAAATGTTTGCCATTACTTTGATTTGATTTCCATCGCGAGTAATTGCTGGTTGTTGTGCTACTGTTTTTAATGCTTGAACTGTAGCTAACCCCTCATCTCTTTTTATTTGCAATTCGTTTAACTGTTGCTCATCTGGTTGTAACCATATTTGACCAGTTTCTCCATCCATAGCAATGAGAGCGCCATTTTCTAAACTCAGCAACTCCGCACCAACGCCGAGTACAGCGGGAATATTAAGCGATCGCGCTAAAATTCCACTATGAGAATTTGCACCGCCTAAAACTGTACAAATTCCTAAAACCTTAGTTACATCTAACTGTGCAGTTTCTGAAGGAGTTAAGTCAGTAGCTAGCACAATCGCTGGTTCTTGTAAATCTAAAGTAGTTGGTACAGTACCCACAAGCGATCGCAACACTCGCTGTCCCACATCAGAAACATCCCCAGCGCGTGCTTTTAAGTATAAATCTGACATAGCTTCGTAGGAAGCAACTGTCTCATCTATTACAGTTTTCCAAGCTGCTGCTGCAATAAAAGTATCCTCAAAAATTAGCTGGCGCGTCCGCTGTATTAAAACTGGATCTTCTAAACAAAGTAAGTGAGCATCGAAAATAGCCGCTTCCTCTTCTCCTGCTGTAGCAGATATTTGATTGCGGAGAATTTGAATCTGATGACGAGCCGTAGAAATTGCTGTTTGTAACTGCTGCCATTCTGCTTGGGGATTTTCTGTTTTCTGCTGTTCTACGGTGAGAAATGCTGGTTGATATAGTGTTACTTTGCCAATAGCCACGCCTGGAGATGCAGGAATACCAAACAAACAATTTTGAATTTTCTCTCCCTTATTTTTAACGGGTTCAGGCGCAATCGAATTTTGGCCTAAGATTGTTTCCCGTTCCCCTACTTCTTCACCGAAGTTTGCTTCTACAAGCTCTTGCAATGCTGCCAAAACTTCATCTGCATCAAGTCCAGAGGCGGCGATCGCTATCTTATTTCCGTTGCGAACTCCTAATGTAACTACCTGATTAATGCTCTTGGCGTTAACTGCATCGCTGTTATTAGTTAAGTTTTTCAGAGTAACTTTAGACTGAAATCGGGATGCGATAGTAACAAATTTTGCAGCGGGACGAGCGTGCAAACCCATTTGATTTTGAACTGTGAGATGTATTTCTCGCGGCAATTCTTGGTTGCCGCTTGAGGGAATTGAAAGTGCATCATGAGGAGATACCTGAGCAATTGCCATTTCTACAAGGCTCAATGTTTTAGCTGCTAATGCTCCTCTTGCTTCAGCCAAAACTTGCTCAAGGTTAGCACCCGTAGCTGCTTGAACTATTGCCGCGATCGCTCCTTCTACAAGTGGCGCTTCGCACAATATCACGTTTTTGCGCTGTTCTTCTGCGAGAAATTCCAACGCCATTTCTGCACTCATTACGGCGCTACCTAAATCCATAAAAACCACTACGCCATCGTCGCTATAAACTGAGTCAATGGCTTGATAAACTTGCATTACATCCGTGCCAAATGGATTTTCTGGATCGTCAATTCCAGCCGCGATCGCGCACTTCCCCGCGCCCCCAACCATCTGTTGTGCTAGCTCTTGTACTCCTTGTGCTAACTTTTGACTGTGCGATACTATTACAATTCCAACCATAATTAAATTGCCCTAATTATTATCAAATTTTAAATATTTTAAACTCATCCCAAAACCTTCTCCTAGAAAGGGGCTAGGGGTTTGTTTTTTTGCTTTGTGCTGTTATAGTGTTCAGATCCCCGACTTCTTAGAGAAGTCGGGGATCTCCCATTCACTAATTATTTAGGCTAATTTTTGGCGCGATCGCAACATTAATAATAGCGATTAGCTACTACATCGAGGCAAACTACCATGCTTTTTCATAATCAGAAAATATTCTCGCGACTACTGGTTTTGGGTGGATTACTGCTATTGTTATTCTTGGGTCAATTTATCTTAACGCAACAGCCAGCCCTCGCCATCCTTCGTCAGCATCAAGACGCACCCGGAGTAATGCGCTATCACTCCCAACAATCTTTACTAGATGAATCAGGACAAGCTTGGCAAGTCGTATTATTCAAACAAATAACACCAGGAAAGCCAACGCTTTTTCATCTCAGGCTAGTTGGCTTTCCTGGCGTTGCGGAAGTTGCTCACCCCCAACATTTAGAAATTACAACCGCAACAGGTAAAATTCTAACCGCAGCAGATATCTTTGCGCCGCGATCGCCAGCCGCCAATGTAGGCGAGTACAATTTTACAGATGCCTTAAACTTATTAGGAACCAGCGGTTCTCTCACGCTATCAATACCGCTAAAAAGCCAGCAAAATATGACATTAAAGATTCCCACAAGTCTTGTTACAGAGTGGCAATTGCTGGTAACTGAAATAACAGATGCAATGTTGCCAAGCAGCTTTTTAGAATTCTAATGCGATCGCCTTAATTTTATGGTTGGGAATTTCCCTACGATAAGGCGATTAAGGTGTAAAATTTCAACCCAGGCAATTTTAAACCAAACTGCTATAATTATTGGTTTTCACATAGCTACCCGCTCGAAATTAACCTCAATCTGCAATTTGCTCAAAACAATACTCCCCAGGATTGATGATGTAATTATGAAAAATCTGCTTATTTTTTAATAGTTTAGTCATTAAACGAATTGTTAGCTAAGCCAAAAATTTTGCTCTAAGGTTAACCCAACCCCCTGGATTCATGTGCCAAATTGCATCTAAAATCTGTCATTTCTAATCCTTCCTACCCCAGATTTAGCCCCGCATCAATCAAAAATCAAAAATCAAAAATCTAAAATCGAGTGGCTCTAACTAAAGCAACATTATGGATTTTTTAAAGCAAATATCGCTCAAATGGAAGTATTTTACAGGTACTCTGTTCTACTTGAGCTACTCCCCAAATGCATATTTTTACTCGCGCAAGCGCGATCGCCTGGAACGCGAATTCCCCCCGCCGCAAACTAGGGAAGCTTTTGACAACCCCGGAAAACTACTCCGCGCTGAACCAAACGCCAGAGGTGCTAATTTTTACTTTGAGCAAGCAGAACTGGAGATTAGTTTTCTGACTCCCGATTTAGTCCGCGTTGACTGGAAACCCGGAATTCCTCCCGTTCCCTACGGTATAGCCCGCCACGATTGGCAGGAAGTAGAGACAAAATTAGAGGAAGCCGACGATAGTACCGCTGTATCTAGCGATACCCTTAAAGTTATCGTCAGCATAGATGGCAGCCTGAAATTTTGCCACTCGTCCGGGCAAATTTTTCGCGAAGAACTACCCCCCAAGCGCAAAGGCGGAGGCTGGATTCATCAAGCGCAACTGCGTAAAGAAGAACACATCTACGGTTTGGGAGAACGCGCATTTGCCCTAAACTTGCGTGCTGCAAGGGAGACTACCGAGAAAGGAGAACTTACCGAGCAACCTAAAACCTTCCAGATGTGGAACTATGACGCTGCTGGCATGTATGGCGTTGGCTCAGACCCGATGTATATCTGCATACCCGTCTATGTGGGAATGCACCAGCAAGGAAGTTACCTGATTTTCTATGAAAACTCCTTTGAAGCCAGTTTTACCTTTGACGATGTGGCGACAGCCGACTTTGAGGGGGGAGAGTTACGTTACTATGTAACTTCCGGCACACCTGCACAACTCGTAGAGCGCTATACAGAGTTAACGGGACGCGCACCGCTACCGCCTCGTTGGGCTTTGGGCTATCACCAATCGCACTGGGGATATCGTACCGAAGAGGCTGTTAGAGAAGAAGCTAAGGGATTTGCGGCACATAACCTGCCTTTGAGTGCAATTCACCTAGATATTGACGTTCAGGTTGGATTCCGCGCCTTTACTATCGACCCAGACCGCTTTCCCAAACTAGCGAGTTTTACTCAAGAACTCCTAGAACAAGGGGTGCGGTTTATCGCGATTATGAATCCTGGAATTAAGTACAGCCGCCACAGCAACTTATTCCTAGAAGGTCAGATTTTGGATGCCTTTTGCCGACAACCAGACGGTAAGCTGATGGTGGCACCCGTTTGGCCGGGGTGGTGCGTTTTCCCAGATTTTACTAACCCAACGGTACGCAAGTGGTGGAGTCGCCAGTATGAATATCTGCTAGATGTCGGCGTGGCCGGGTTTTGGCACGATATGAACGAACCTGCTGCTTTTATATTATGGGGCGATCGCTCTCTTCCCAAACCTACGCAGCATTTTATGGAAGGTCGAGGCGGCGACCATCGCGAGGCTCATAATGTTTATGGGTTGCTGCAAGCTAAGGCTGGCTACGAAAGTCTCTGCGGACATCGACCGGATCAACGCCCCTTCATCGTCTCCCGTGCTGGTTGGGCGGGACTCCAGCGCTATGCTTGGACTTGGACGGGCGATATTGAGTGTACTTGGGCGGCGATGCGCCTAACGGTTTCAACGGTAGTGGGTTTAGGACTGTCAGGAATTCCCTACAGCGGGCCGGATATCGGCGGTTTTCAGGGAAATCCCAGCGCTGAACTTTATTTACGCTGGTTCCAGATGGCAAACTTTCTCACGTTCTGCCGCACGCACTCTTCTAATAACGTTGCTCATCGTGCGCCTTGGACTTATGGCGAACCTTATTTAAGTATCATTCGGCAATTCTTGCAATTGCGTTATAAACTTCTGCCATACTTCTACACGCTGGCTTGGGAAGCAACTCAGAAGGGTTATCCTCCCGTGCGTCCGTTGTTCTGGTCTAACCCGGATGACTCTAAATTGTGGGGTGTAGACGATGCTTTTTTGTTGGGTGATGCGCTGTTAATTTGTCCGATTTTTGAAGAGGGGGCGCGATCGCGTCAAGTCACCCTGCCAAAAGGACATTGGTATAATTTCTGGGACGATCGACTACTCGAAGGATCGCAGCAGGTTAATCTTGAAGCACCCCTAGAACAAATTCCTTTGCTAGTAAGTGCAGGAAGTATTCTGCCGATGGAGGAAGATAACCAACTGATTCTCCACCTCTACCCACCCGTGCAAGGAAGTAGCGAAGCATGCGTATACAGCGATGCGGGGGATGGATACGGAGAATCGCGACTGGATAAATTCCGGATGGTGCGATTCGATGACGGTTTAGAGCTAATGTGGCAACAAGAAGGGGAGTATGCTTTTCCTTACAAAACCATTCACTTACACTTGCATGGAATCAAGTTGCAACAAACTTGGATGGATGGAAAAGAAGTTGCTTTTGAAGGGAAATATTTGGAGTGCGCTAAGTTCGGACAAGCTTACTTTAAAGGAGAGTTTGTTGCGCCTGAGTTACTGTAAAGAGTAGGTTTTAAAATACTACTTGCATGAACCATTACCGCCTGCTTTTACGCACTTCTTGGGTAACAGTAACTTTAGCTGCGATCGCTGGTCTTTTAAGCGGAGCAAGTAGTGTTGGTCTTATTGCCTTAATTAACCTCTCTTTAAGGAACGCAAAACTACCCGCAGACCAATTAGCCTGGAGCTTTTTTGGTCTGTGCTTGGTTCTGCTCATTACAACTGCTGCTTCTCAGATTTTAATAGCCCGCCTTTCGCAAGGAGTCATCTTCAACCTGCGGATGGTGTTGACACGCCGCATCCTTGCTTGCCCCTTGCGACACTTAGAAGAAATTGGTTCGCACCGTCTTTTAGCCCTGCTTACCGAAGATGTTGAAGCTGTTTCTAATGCCTCAATTTCAGTTTCTACTCTATGCGTTAATACGGCGATTTTAGCTAGCTGTCTGCTCTATTTTAGTTGGCTATCTTTACCCGTATTCTTTTTAATGGGTGGGTTCTTGGTATTGGCATTCTTTAGTTATGCTTTGCTGATGAATAAGGGCAGCCATTTTTTCCAACTTGCCCGCGAACTGCAAGACAAATTATTTGCTCATTTCCAGACTGCTACGCAAGGTACTAAGGAACTTAAACTGCACCGCGAAAGGCGCGAAGCGTTTTTAGAGGATGACCTTAAGGTTACAGCAGCAGCTTCCCGACATTACCGAGTTGCTGCAATGACTATTTTCGCGATCGCTGGAAGTTGGGGAGTGCTATTATTTTTTATCCCCATCGGTCTGCTAATTTTTGCTTTTCCCTTATTTACAAAGATTTCTGTTAACGTTTTGTCTGGCTATGCGTTGACGATCATCTTTATGATTACACCGCTGCAAAATATCCTCAACGCCCTACCCGACTTAACAAAAGCGGATATTGCTTTGAAAAAGATTGAGTCTATTGGTTTATCCTTAGCAGCGCAGACAACTGAAGCAGATCTTAAAAATACTACTGAATCAAAGATTAAGTGGGACTCTTTACAATTGGTGGAAGTTACTCATGCTTACGTGGGAGAAGGGCAAGATAATCCCTTTATTTTAGGCCCAATCGACCTAAGCTTTAATCGTGGAGAACTTGTATTTATTGTTGGGGGCAATGGTAGTGGTAAATCTACTCTAGTGAAGCTAATCGCTGGGTTATACATCCCTGAATCTGGAGTAATTAAAATCGATAGCGACTCTATCACTGATAATAATCGCGAGTGGTATCGCCAGCAGTTTTCAGTTGTATTTTCCGATTTTTATCTCTTCGATCGACTGTTGGGGTTAGGAACCCCAGATCTCGATAATCAGACACAAAAATACCTAAAACAACTACAGCTAGAGCGCAAAGTTAAGGTAGAACGCGGGGTATTTTCTACTACTGCTCTATCTCAAGGTCAGCGCAAACGCCTCGCTTTATTAACTGCTTATTTGGAAGACCGCCCTATCTATATTTTTGACGAATGGGCATCAGATCAAGATCCTATATTTAAAGAAGTTTTTTACACTCAATTGTTGCCAGAACTAAAAAATAGGGGTAAAACAATTTTGGTTATTAGTCACGATGACCGCTATTTTGAAGTTGCAGAGCGGATAGTGAAGTTAGATTATGGCAAAGTGCAGTATTACAAACACTTATAACATCGCTGCTATATTCTGGCTTTCATCCATTACTTGACAATCCCTCGCTGCTTTATATTTGTTTCTGTTGTTTGCGATAGACTTGGCCAGGGTAGTAAGTTAAGCTTGAGAATGCGCTTTGTAGGGTCGCTGTCCCAAACGCTGTAAATGTTTTTCCAATCATCCAAAAATTCCGGCTGAACTCGCCCTAAAGTCTGCACTAAAAATTTATAAATTTGCTCTATAGTCGCTTCATCTGTAACTACTCCTTGCCTAATTTCTAAATCCAACTGCAAATATTGTCTGTCTTCTTCATAAATAATACTGGCGCGGTATAATCCGGTAAGAATGCCTTGCAGTTCATAGCATTTCACCGTCTCATCCAGCATATATTCCGTGATATTTGTACCGTTAACTATTAGACAGCTGTCGGCTCTACCAGTTACAGCTATAATATCGGGAAGCAAACGACTGGCATTTGAAATAATTTTAACTAAAGCTGCATCCTGCGAATCTAGATGCTTTGAAGTGACAATTGCTTTTTTTAATTTTTTCCAGCTATATAAAGCAACTTGGTCATAGAGAATGTAGCGCACTAAGGGGATTCCTTGCCAGCGGGTAACGCAAAACTGACCATTTATAGTTTCTAAATATGCGTCATTAGCAATGCAATGAAAAAACAGAGGTATGGGGGATTCTATACCCAGAGAATGAGCCAGATATTTGTTTCTATGCAGGAGTTTTCGTAGGGCGACTGTTGCGGGGGATTCCGTTCCAAGTCCGCCTGTATCTGCGCTGGCGTACATTGAAAGCATAAATGTTGTATCTTCAGGTATTCCAGCACTATTTTGTAGAGAAATGCGGATGCTTTCTGGAAAAGGTTCGCCAACAACTATGTACCTTAATTTTTCTAAAGGTAGAGATTGATTTAGCTGACTTGCTTTGAGGTGGAGATGCGCGATCGCTGACGGAACCAGAAATAAAATAATCTGCTCCACGAACGGATTCATCTTGCCGATAATCTCGATAATTTCATCGTGATGGTTGCCAGGAGAAAAAACCAAAAAAGGATAAGGTGTACTAACTGCCATACTTTTTAATGCCCAGGAATAAGACTCTCCCCCTAACCAACTTCCTAGACTAAGACCGACTATAGCAAGTGTTTTTTTCTTATGCACCGCGAACGCACGTTCGAGAAATATCCTGCTTTTAAGAACTACAAAACGGTTCGTTGACTTTAGAATCGGCCAGTAGAAAGAATTACCCGATGACCCGGAAGAACGAGATATAGCAAAAATTTTTTCCCGTTCGTCCGCCAACAGTTCCTCAAATGGGTAAGCTAGGGCATAAGATTCCTTATCAGACACGGGCAACATATCGAACGGTTCTCGCCCTTTAAAACCCTGCGTTTCTAAGAAATGCTTGTAAGCAGGCACAACTCGTCGGGCACGTTTGTAAACATTTTCGGCGGTTTTCTTCGAGCCAATAGCGGTTTTTATGAAGACGCTATCCAATTAAATGCTCCTTTTGCAACTTAGGATTTAAGCAAATGGCTAATATCAATTTTGACTTAAATAAACAAAAACTATATCCAAAACAAAACCGCGTCCTAGATGCAGGAGGCAGTTGGCAAAGACCTATTTAAGCGGTAAAATCAACAAAATTATCTTCGTACAATTCACTTGCCACTAGCTCAACTCGACCATTAACTTAACCTTTATATCAGACAACTATGACTAAGTGCGGTGGGTTGCGATCGCACTTGGTCATAGTTCTCTATCTCCGTTTAAACTTGGTCTGAAATTCAATTAACACTCTGAATTTCTGAATGTTAATTTAGCGAGAATTGGCAACTGAGGCTTAAGTAGTATTTCCACAAAAACTTGTTGTTCGGTTTTCCCTATTGCCAGACGGTTACTAATTTTTAAAATTTCCTCCTTAGTGGTGATGTGTAAGTTAAAAAAGTAGCGAACAATACACCCAGGGTATATATTCTACCCACGTTCCGAAAGGAGGAAAACGCAATGCGGATTGCCCAAGTTGCCCCGTTATGGGAGAGAGTACCGCCTCCAACCTATGGGGGTATTGAACTGGTTGTCGGACTGCTGTGCGATGAACTCGTCAGGCGCGGGCATGAAGTAACTTTATTTGCGTCTGGGGATTCGATTAGCCTTGCAAAACTACAGTCTGTTCATCGGCAGGCTTTGCGTCTAGATGCCACAGTCAAGGAATACGGCATCTACGAAATGCTTCAACTGAGTAAAGTGTACGAAAAAGCTTCAGAATTTGACATTATTCACTCGCACATAGGTTGTGCTGCGTTCCCCTTCGCCAAGCTGGTAAAAACGCCTACTGTCCACACGCTTCATGGCGTCTTTACGTCGGACAATGAAAAAATATTTACCCATGCTCGCGGTCAGCCTTGTGTTAATATTTCCAACGCGCAACGGGAGCCAAAATTAAACCTCAACTGCGTTGCGACAGTTTACAACAGCATTGATACAAACATCTACGAGTTCCGCGAAAAGCCGCAACAACCGCCCTATTTAGCGTTTTTGGGAAGAATATCTCCTGAAAAAGGGCCGCATTTAGCAATAGAAATTGCTAAGCGTTCTGGTTGGAATTTGAAGATGGCGGGCAAGATAGATGTAGGCGCTCGGAAATATTTTGAACAGGAAATTAAGCCTCACATTGATGGCAAACAAATTGAATATTTCGGTGAAGTAAATCACGCTCAAAAAAATGAATTGATGGGCAATGCAGTAGCAACCCTATTCCCTATTACCTGGGGCGAACCTTTTGGATTGGTAATGATTGAATCTATGGCAACTGGTACGCCTGCGATCGCAATGGAAATAGGGTCTACATCAGAGGTGATTGCTAACGGCAAGACAGGCTTTTTGTGCCGCACTCTAGAAGAGTGTGTGGCAGCAATCGATAAAGCTGCACAATTGAACCGCTACGATTGCCGAAAGCATGTGGTAAATAATTTTAGCGTGCAACGGATGACTGAGGGTTACGAAGCAGTTTATCAACAAGTAGTTGCGAATCGGTTTTCACAAAACGGTCGCGTTCGGAGTCTTAGCGCGATCGCGCGTTAAATTGGGTGAGACGTCATCCACTTTTTTTATGTAAGTTTCGCGATCGCGTTTGCTATACCAAAATGCAGGCCAAATAAACAAACTGCCGACTAGGTGCGATCGTTGCATTTAATCCATTCTTTCTACAATAATTTATATTATTTAATTTCGCCCTGTCGCTCTGGAGGCCAATATATTTGTGTTGCTTTACCAAAAATGTTTTCTCTAGGTACAAAACCCCAATAATGGCTATCATAGCTATTATTGCGGTTATCACCTAGCACAAAATAAGAGTTAGATGAAACCTTGACTGGGCCAAATTTATACTTAGGAGGTTCTTGGATATACTTCTCCTCTAACGCTTGATTATTTATATAAACAAGTCACCCTTTTACTTCTACCTTGTCTCCAGGTACACCTATGACACGAGCGACGAATGGGGAGTTAAAATTTAGCTGCTTAAGCTTTTCGGTGGGCGAAAAAATCACAATTTCTCCCCGCTTTGGATCTTGGAAGCGGTAACTCCACTTATCTATTATCAAGCGATCGTTAACTTGCAAAGTCGGAGTCATTGACCCTGATGGAATATAGCGAGCTTCTGCAACAAATGTTTTAATTAATACTGGTAGACTAAACAACAAACCTAACGGAATGCCAATTATTAGTAGAAGAAATTTTGAGTTATCTCGATTTACAGGTTGAGATAAATCCGAATCTTGAGAGAAATCTTCTTTTGGCATAATTTTCCATTCAAGAGTAGAAGTTTGGTTGCGATCGCGCTTTTATTTTTCCTCCGCATCTAAAAGGCACAGGTATGCTGCCTGTGCCTTTGGTGTTCCAAATCTTTAAAAACCCAAATCCACCGCTACTCGATGGGCACAAGCAAAACCCGAAAACGCAACCGCATTTAAACCCTGACCCGGAAACGTACTATCCCCAACGCAATAAAGTCCCGGAACAGCAGTCCTATTAAACGGCATTCCTAATAACCCTAATAACTTGCGACTAGGTATCGGCCCATAAGTACCATCCTCACGCCCCAAAAAGCGGCGATGAGTGCGAGGCGTCCCGATTTCTAAATAGTCTAACCCGGCATCTAATCCAGGGAAAACCTTTTCTAATCTATCCACAATACGCCACGCTGCATCTTCCTTCTTCTGTTCGTATTCCTTTTCAGAAAGCCCCTGCCATGCTTCTACCCAGCTAGGCGTAAAAGCATGAATTATGTGATAACCCGCAGGCGCTAAATTCGGATCGAGGAGGGTAGGAATTGACACAAAAATTGTGCCTTCGGGCGCTTCCATTTTCTCCCAATTTTCCAGCAAGATATGGTGACACTCGGTTCCGGCTGGCAACACATTTGCTTCTACTCCCATGTGCAAACTTAGGAAACTGGGCGACTTTTGATAACGCTGCTGCCATTTCTTTTCGCTAGCAGGCATTTCCTCTTCTGGGAGTAACTTTTCAAAAGTGTCCCAGCGCGTAGCATTGGAGACGATGCGTTTAGCGCGATAAACTTCACCTGTGGCTAGCTGGACGCCTACTGCTTTACCGTTTTCTGTGATTATTTGTGTTACTTTGGCTTTGTACTGAATCTTGCCGCCTGCTTTTTCCAGCCCCTCGACCAATTTTTGGGCGATTTGACCGACTCCGCCTTTAGGATAGTTGATTCCGCCATAGTGTCGGTCTGAGAATACCATCCCTGCATTAATCATAGGTGTCAAATCGGCGGGGACAACTGACCAGCAGTAGCACTCCATATCAATAAATTTCAATAGCTGCGGGTCTTTTATGTAGCGCCTTGCGATATCTCCGACATTTTGCGGCAGGTATTTGACTAAACCCAGACAAGCTAAGGGATGCTGAAAAAATACTCGGGTAAGATAGCGGGGTTCTTCCAGCGAAAGCAAATCCATTACGTTTAGGCAGTTGAAGACTTTCCAACACTCGTCATAAAACCTACGAATTCCTTGACGTTCGTGAGGAAAATGTGCTGCTAGTTCTTGCAAAAATTTCTCATAATCGCGGTGAACTTTCAGGTCTAACCCCTGCGGCAGGTGATAGTCAATTTGTACTGCGTCGGGGATGGTTTCTAGCTTGACATTAACGGCGTCGAGCGCTCTAGTGAGGAGGTTGGTGGTGCCGCTAGTGCCAAACCCAAAAATCATCGAGGCTCCGACATCAAACCGATACCCGTCGCGATCGAAGTATCCTGCACTGCCGCCTGGAATGAGGTAGCGTTCCAGCACAAGCACTTTGGCTTTTTTGGCGGCTAGTTGGGTTGCCGTTACCAGTCCCCCAATTCCAGAACCGATAACAATGACATCAAAGGCGGGGGATGTTAGGGAAGTAGCAGCCATGGGGTCAGCAGTTGCAATATATTTTCTGGATGTACAGTGTAGCGCGGGGATTGCCTGTTGCCTCTCCGCCCGAAAAAAAAACAGGGGACAAGTCTGCTAACCTGCCCCGCCTGCCGATCCTTAATGAGAGGAGAACACTTGAAATAAATATAACCTTATTGAAAATAAGTGTCAATACTGTTGAAAGTAATTTTCAATAAATAAAAGTGGAGAGGGCTGAAAGGCGATCGCAGTATGCGCGATCGCAGACAAAGATCCGTTCGATCATCTGAAGTATGATAATTCAGGTATTTAAGCTGGCATCATTCCTGGTTTCCCAATAATGACTTTGCAACTGCGCGTTTATGTTCCTCCCCATCCGCTAATTAAACACTGGCTAGCAGTGGCTCGCGATGCCGCAACCCCACCCGCACTGTTCAAGAGCGCGATGACAGAACTGGGAAGATGGCTTACTTATGAAGCGATCCGGGACTGGCTGCCCACTGTAGATGCAGTGGTGGAGACGCCGCTGGCTGCCTGTCCTGCCACATTTATAAATCCACAAGTACCCATCGCCGTAGTACCAATTCTGCGGGCTGGTTTGGCGCTTTTGGAAGGCGCACAGACTTTACTGCCCTTAGCGTCAACTTATCATCTGGGCTTGGTGCGGAATGAAGAAACGCTGCAATCTAGCTGCTATCTAAACAAATTGCCAGAACGGTTTGACCCAGAGACGCGGGTTTTAATTCCCGAACCGATGCTGGCAACTGGCGGGACAATTATGGCGGCTATGGAAGAATTAACCAAGCGGGGAGTCGATCAAGCCCACGTGCGGATTATTTCTGTAGTAGCAGCACCGCCAGCTTTGCAAAAACTGGGTACTGCTTATACGGCTTTGAATATTTACACAGCAACGATCGATGGGGAGGTAAACGATCGCGGGTATATTGTTCCTGGATTGGGGGATGCAGGCGATCGCGCCTTTGGCACTTAAATATCTACAACCTTCAAGCGCAGCCTAAAGCGGTATGCACTAAGGTCAGGCAAAAGTTAATCTGAAAACAGTTGCTTTCTTAAACACGGCGGTAGTTAAAGATGAGTCAGCGCGATGGTTTTACAAGCGGATTCTTAGCTGGCACTATAGTTGGCGGCTTAATCGGTGGAATTGTTGGGGCGATTGTTGCTTCTGGACGAGCCTCCGAAGGCGACAATTCCGATGCATCTCTGCTAAATTCTAGTTCTTCAGAAGCAAAGGCGGCTAAGGCGAAAAAGCGCCAGTTGAAGGATTCCGAAAGTATTGAAGTTGCAAGGCGCAGCCTAGAGGATAAAATTGCTCAGTTGAATTCGGCCATTGACGATGTGCGGATGCAGCTAGGAGCGGTAAATGGCAATGCAGTGGGGACAGAGAGCGATCGCTCAACTGCCCAAGACAGCTAAATCTTGATTATTCAGCAGCCCACCCGCCGACTCGCTAGCTCCGTCTCGGCTAAAAATCCGTTACACTAACCTCAAACCCTCACATTTGTTATAAGTTACCAAGGAAGATTTACTACCAATGCCTCCCGCCGCATTACTGACACAAACTTTAGCCACATTTCTCAACATCTATATCATGCTGCTGGTCGTTCGCTGTCTGTTGACTTGGTTTCGCAACGTCAGCGCTCTAGATCGGCTGGCTTCGTTGTTGAGTCCAATCACCGACCCTTACCTCGACCTGTTTCGCGGACTTATTCCGCCACTGGGGGGTACGATGGATATCTCTCCAGTTGTAGCGATTTTGGTTTTGCAACTTGTAGCTGGGCTGTTCACCGGTGTGCAGACTGGCGGTGCATTCTAAAATACAAAGATTTTAGATTTTCGATAATCGAAAATCTAAAATCTAGCCTTATCGCCGGACTGTGCCGCTAAAGCCAGCAGCCTTAAATTGTTTTAGCTGCAAAGGCTTTGGCTGACTTGCAGGAACAGAAATTCTTAGTTCAAAATTACTTTTGCCCACAGGCACTTCCTCAATTGCGCCAAGGCGAGTTCGGTTTTGCATGACTGAATCTCCATTGGCATCGTAGATGCGACCAAAAATGTCAGCGTTATAAACTGGTTTGTTAGAGGTATTTTCAGCAACGCCAGTGACAATAAAGCAACTAGCTGCACTCGCGCTACCGCTACTGGTAACTGCCCCTTGTGCAAACTCAGGCGGGCAGTCATGGTAGGAAATTTCTGATAGTTGAATCTGAGTTAAAGCAAATGCGGAGGGAGCCAATACCCAACTGGCCATCCACAGGCAAAAGGACACCGCTAAAATTGGTAATTGGCTCCGAAGTCGCATAAACCCACCATTAGTCAAAGTTTGTTTTTAAGCTCAATCATCAGCTTACCGCGAATTTAAGAAGTTGTTATTAGGGATGCTAGGCGGAGCCTATGTAAAGTCGTTATATCGATTTTTATTTGTATAGAGTAAAACGAACGAAGAGATATACGAGTTTATCTTAAATTCCTATAAGGGGTTTGACTTCTTGAGCGGTTTACTAATCGGTATCACGGATTGAAACAACCAGCCTACCTCTTTAGACACAACACGGTTGGAAGCACAAGCGCCATAATTTAAATCTAATACTCGCTTAACAATCCAGCAGCTATGACCCAAGCTGAGGTTGAGTCTGCCCTGATTGCTGCATTTGCTCAATGCGATGCGGCGTTGTGTTCGCTAACCCAGAAACAGAAGGAAATCCTGCTGCAAGCGATCGCTCTTGCATTCGCTCCCAGTCAGGTGAATAAAAAGTCAATTGACGCCGAAGAAGCCGAGAAGCCTAACCCTTTAGACGAACTGACCGCCGACGAACGGCGATCGCTGCTTGAGTTTGTCCAGGTACAGGAAAAAGAAAATCGCACCTGGACAATTGAACTGCTCAACGACTGGGTGTTGAATCGAGACTCAGGAACGGTGCAATTTATTCGCGATCGCTATGGATTCGGGTGGCTTTCTCGTATCAAACCAATTCACTTGGCTGAATATTACGAAGATGAAAACGATGAAGCATTAAAGATTAAAGTAGGTTCGCGTATTGAAGTTTCCAATAGTTTGTGGGAGTGGGTGCAAGAAACTGGCCCCTGTACCCGCGAGTGGTTTCCTTGTACGGTTATTGGCATATATGAAGCGGACGAGAATAATGGTTCATATACCAATTGTCTCATCCGCTTTGATAATGGAACCGAGTACGAAATTCAAGGAATCTATGAATGGAATCTCTATAACTGGCGCTGGAAGAAGTAAAGTTAAAGGCTAATATTTTGCAGCGCGATCGCGCTGCAAAATGGCGAAAGGCTAGTAATGTTTATACAGCGTTTCTCACGCACATTCATAACATCGTTAGAGGCTCAAAACTTGGTGCCCATAACGATGTAGTGAGGTGAATCGATAGCGCTATAATATTGCCTCCGTCGTAATAGAGGTTTTCAGATGATTGCTTGATTTGGGAGGCTCTAAGAAACCGCTACGAATAAAGTATGAGAAATAAGTTTCAATCAATTTATCATCCATCGCGGGACAGGCAATTGAAGTACCTGCGAGGCCATCCAACGTATTCTTACAATCATAACCAGGTGTATTTTGATACAACTGGACTATACTAAACGAATCTTGATAGACCCGTTCAGTTATCATGGGCACAAGAGGATAAAGAGCATTTTCTTGGGAATGTTGCGTTTGCTCAGTTAACTCATCTTTCCATTGAGTATAGGGTAACTTTTTAAGCTGGTATCCATACGAACATATCAACTCAAAAAAATTCAGTAAATCAATATTTTGGCTGGGTAAAGGCACCAAATGGAAAGCTTTTCCTAGAGATTCTTTCTGGCTGGATAAATGGACAATAGCCTTGGTGACATAATCTACAGAAACGAATTCTTGTTTTTGATCTACTATATCTGGGAAACTGCCGAGCTGGATGCAACCCTTGATCATCCTAGACATATAATCCGTCGTATTAGTGACACCTGTCTTAGTATCTCCCATAACAAATCCCAGCCTGTAGATACTGACTGGCAGTTTTCTGGACTTGGCAATATCTACAAGTTTTTCAGCTACCCACTTACTTTGGCTATAGCCGACATCCATAGAGAGATAGTCTTTGGCAATGCCAATGTCTTCATCCTCCTTAATGACTTTTGGCCCCGTAAAGTAGCCGATTGGTCCATAAATACCGCAGGTTGAAATGTAGTGGACTGGCTTGGTTTTACCCATACAAGCTAGTCTCAGAACTTCCTGAGTGCCACCAACATTAGCAGCCTTGATAGTAGAGTAGGGTTTAGAAAAATTAACCTGGGCACCATTGTGATAAATGGTATCAACCTGAAGAGCTAATCTTTCAAATTGTTCGGCAGAAAGTCCTAAAAGAGGTCGATCTAGATATCCCATAATTGGGATGATTCTTGAGCTTTGGCTTGGATTCCAGATCAAATATTTTTCAAGATTTGTTTGCAGGCGTTTTGCAGCTTCCTGCTCGTTAGCAGAACGGATAAGACAGTAAATTATTGCCTGAGTTTGCTCAAGAAGTTCATGAAGTAAAAAGGCTCCGACAAAACCTGTGGCTCCCGTGAGGAAAATATGACGCGGTTCGCTAACATCATCAGTAGGCGTGCCTTGGGGAAATATTTCCGGAGCAAGTACAGCCTCCGCATTAAAATCAATCGCAGCTGCGATCGCAGAAATTCCCTCTTTATGTATTGTCTGAATTATCTGAGCCAGCCCTTCCACAGTCGGCTTCTCAAATATATATCTCACGGGCAGTTCTACTCGGAAGGTTTGTCTCACATAAGCAATTAGTTGAGCTGCCAAGAGAGAATTTCCGCCCAGTTCAAAGAAATTATCGTTAATCCCGATATTCTCGATGCCGAGAACCTTTGTCCAGAGGCTGACGATTTGTTCCTCTAAGGGAGTCCGAGACGCCACAAAGTCTTCTTCGACTTTTACTCTGGTTTTTTCAGGTGCTGGAAGCGCACTGCGATCTAGCTTGCCATTAGGGGTAACTGGCAGCGCGTCTAGCAGCACGAACGCAGAAGGTATCATGTAGCCAGGTAGCTTGTCCTGTAAAAAGCGGCGGATCTGTGGGATGAGATTCTGAGCCAACTTCCCTTGTAGCGGTTTATTGCCATAGCAGTGCCAGGGCTTAACGGGGACGGTATCTTTAAAAGCAGGTATTAACGTTGCTGCCTTAGTATGATGCTTGAAAACTACGTCGTAGCAGCCATTTGCACCAAATTGCGACCAGGTGATGTCGATCGAGTAAGGTAAGTCATGGCTCAAGCTCCACAGAATTTCTGGATCTACCCCAGCATCCTGGAATTTTTGTAATTTCTCCGACCGCAATTCGCCTATAGTATCGTGTCCATCGGAGCTGGAGAGCCATTCTAGGGTGTGAACTTCTGCTAAGAGGCGAGCATTAGGTACGCCTCGCACGCCGATAATTTCAGGCTGGGTTTGTGCGATCGCCCTGCGGAGTGCTGGCAATGTAAGATTTTGTTGGTGCCAGTCTAGCCAGGGAATATCCACAGCGGGAGGGACTTCAGTTCCTACATGGAGAACCACATCATAGCGGAACCGTGTTAGCTCATTATGATAGCGACCTTGCTTGAGCTGAATTTGTACGTCAGCGATCTTAGGTAAATGTTGTTTGAGAGCAATGAAGAAGGCTGGATCGATAACCAATTCCTCTTCTTGAGCAATACGCTGTTGTATGCGCCCAAAAAACTGCGATCGCGTCAGCGAGTCGGGTGCCTGATGCAGCTCAACCGAAGCGTGGTAGGCTTCGAGTAACGGCAGACTGCGGATATCCCCCAGGAAGATAAAACCTCCACAGCGTACTGCATTTACCGCACTTTTCAGAACCTGCAACAGGTAGTCGATGTTGGGAAAGTATTGCACAACTGAATTAAGGATGACCGTATCGAAGGTATCCGGCTCAATTCCTTCAAAGTTATCCGCCGTTCTTTGAAGAAGAGTCACTTGTTCTAACTCTGGCTTATGCCGCTTGAGTTGCTCCAGATACTGAATCGCCTCTTGCGAGAAGTCCATACCCCAATACTGGATGCAATGAGGTGCAATGCGCGACAGTAGCAGACCCGTTCCGCAACCAATTTCTAGCACGCGGCTGGGTTGCAAGGATAGAATTCGATTAACTGTATAGTCTACCCATTCACGCATTTCCGCTTCTGGGATGGGCAAGCCTGTATAGCTACTGTTCCAACCGATAATATTAAACGTCGCATCTTGGTTGGTTGCAGTCTGGCTATAAGTTTCTTCGTAGAGCGATCGCCATTGCGAAATATAGTCACTATCTAAGTGTGGCAGTTCGTCCGATACTTTGTCGGATTGTAACTTTTGCACTAAATAGGCGACCAAGCGCTTCTGACCGGGTACGTCTTCTCGGTCTATGACCGCAGCGGTTTGCACGGCGGGGTGTTGGCTCAGAACGGACTGGATCTCGCCCAGTTCGATCCGGAAACCACGAATCTTCACTTGGTGGTCGATGCGACCTAAAAACTCAATATTCCCATCTGGCAGGTAGCGGGCTAAGTCGCCAGTTTTATACAGACGCGCCTCTGGGTCGTTGCTGAACGGGTTGGCAATGAACCGCTCAGCAGTTAGATCGGGTCGGTTGAGATAGCCCCTGGCTAAACTGGCACCACTAATATATAGTTCTCCCGGAACCCTGACAGGTACAGGCTGTAAATGTCCATCCAAAATATAAACTTGAGTGTTGGAAATGGGGCGACCTATCGTCGGTGCTACATTAGCTTGATTACTCGCAGGAACTATAGCGGAAGTTGTAACAACTGTATTTTCAGTTGGGCCATAATTATTCACTAGCTGGAAACGATGGGATGCCAAAGGATACTGATGAAGGCGATCGCCACCAGTTAGTAATATCCGTAAAGCTGCGTTATTCGGCCAATCTAATAACAAAACTGTTTCCGCTAAAGGTGTTGGCAAAAAACTAATTGTTATCGCTTTTGACACCAACCAGGCTTGCAGTAGCTCAGGTGAAAGCCGAGTTTCATTATTGGGAATGTGGATGCTAGCTCCAGCAGTAATATAAGGCCAAATTTCCCAGCCACAAGCGTCAAAGGCGACTCCTGCAATCTGTGTCACTCGGTCAAGCGGTGAGACTGCAAATGTTCGTTGATGCCAAAAAACAAGATTTAACAATCCCCTGTGTTCAATCTGAACCCCTTTAGGAATTCCAGTTGAGCCAGAGGTGTAGATGACATAAGCGAGATTTTTGGAGATAACATTGCTGTTAAGATTAGCTTCGCTTTTTTGGGCAATAGTTTCCCAATTTTTGTCGAGACAGATTACCTGAGATTTAGGCGATCGCAAACGCTCTACCCATTGCTCCTGAGTCAATAAAACTATGACTTGAGCATCTTCTAACATGAAAGCCAATCGCTCTGGTGGATACGCTGGGTCTAGCGGCACGTAAGCCCCACCAGCTTTGAGAACCCCCAACATCCCAACGATCATCTCCACAGATCGCTCTATGCAGATACCCACCAACACCCCCGGTTCCACGCCTAGAGTCTTCAGGTGGTGTGCAAGCTGGTTGGCTCGACAATTGAGTTCTCGATACGTTAGCTGCTCTTGTTCAAAAACTACCGCCACAGCATCAGGAGTTTGCTCCACCTGAGCCTCAAACAGTTGATGAATACAGGCATCGAGCGGGTAATCTGTCTGAGTATCGTTCCACTGAACTAACAGCTGATGTCGTTCGGCTTCTGTTAGCAATGGTAAGTCCGAAATGCGTTGCTCTGGATTGGCGACAATTCCCTCAAGTAAAGTTTGAAAATGCTCTGTCATCCGTGAAATAGTGGCAGCATCAAACAAGTCTGCGCTGTATTCGATCCAGCCTGTCAGACCCTCTGGCGTATCCGTTAGTTGCAAGAACAGATCGAACTTCGCCGTACCGTTGTCGATTTGCACGGAGGTTGTCTCTAAACCTGGAAGCTTCAAACCTGTAAGGGGAGCGACATTTTGGAAGGCAAACACCACCTGAAATAGTGGTTGGCGGCTCAAATCCCGTTCCGGTTGCAATTGTGCCACCAATTTCTCGAAAGGCAGGTCTTGGTAAGCATAGGCAGCTAAAGCCACCTCGCGCACCCGCGCCAACAGCATGAGGAAACTAGGGGAGCCAGAAAGATCGGTACGCAGAACCACAGTGTTGGCAAAAAACCCAATCAGCTTTTGCACATTCGGCTGATGGCGGTTAGCGATCGCCGATCCTACGGGAATGTCTTCAGAGTTGGTGTAGCGAAAGAGCAACGTTTGGAACGCTGCCAGCAGCGTCATATACAAGGTGACACCTTCCTGCTGCGAGAGAGCCTTGAGCGCCGCAGTTAAGGTCTTGGGTAGCACCACAGATTGAAGCGCTCCCCGATACGTTGGCACCGCTAGGCGCGGTCGGTCGGTGGGTAACTGTAGGCTGGGAAGCTCCGCCAGCTGCTGCTGCCAGTAAGCTAGCTGTTTCGGCTCCACTTCCTCTAGCCATTGCCGTTGCCAGATAGCAAAGTCTGCATACTGAATTCCTAGTTCCCGAAGCGGTGAAGGCTTGCCACTAGAGAAAGCTTGGTAGAGGAGTGTCAGTTCCTCAAATAACACCCCCAAAGACCAATCATCGCAAAGAATATGGTGGAGATTGAGCAGCAGGATGTACTCCTGTTCATCTAATTGCAACAAGGTAAATCGCAGCAGGGGGCCTTTGGTTAAATCGAAGAGCTGCTGAGCTTCCTTGGTAGCCAACTGTAGGACGCGAGCTTCTCGTTCAGTCTTGGGAACTCCTTGGAGATTCACCACTGACAGCTTGCAATTATAGGAATCTTGAATAACCTGGACTGGTTGCCCATCTACGGTGGTAAAGATAGTCCGCAGGGTTTCGTGACGCTTGATAATTTCGTTGAGGCTCTGTTCTAAGGCGATCGCGTTGAGCGAACCAGCTAGCCGAACGGCTTCTATAACGTTGTAAAAGGGATTTTCAGGCATCAATTGGTCAAGAAACCACAACCGCTCTTGGGCAAAAGAGAGAGGCAAGTTGCGTGAAGAGTAGCTATTCGCGCTAGCGAAATCGCGTCCTACAGGTTGGATAAAGGGAGCTTGTAAGCCTGGGTTTTCCGAACAAATAGTTTCGATGCTTTCGGCTAAACCAGCTACGGTAGGTCGATCGAACAGCTGGCGCACCGACAGCTCTACTTGATAGATATCTCGCAGGCGCGAGATAATTTGCGTCGCTAGCAGGGAATGTCCCCCTAATTCCAAGAAGTTGTCTTGGATACCGACTCGCTCCAACCCCAAAACTTCACTCCAAATTCCTGCCAGCACCTCTTCAATAGGGGTGCGAGGTGCGGCAAAATCTTCTTCCAGTTCATGTCTAATGCGATCGGGGGCTGGTAGTGCTTTGCGGTCTATTTTTCCGTTCGGCGTTAAGGGTAAGGCGTTCAGAAATACAAAGCTCGAAGGCACCATATAATTGGGTAGCTTCTGTTGTAAGAAGCTACGCAAGTTACCTACTACGGTGCGCTGCAACATTTTTAAGAATCCCTGCTGTTCGAGCAGGTACTCGAAACTTTGAGTGAGAAGAGTTTGCTCAGTTGGTGTGAGAACTAATTGAACCCCAGCCCGCTTGCCCTCACGCCATGCAACTTTCCCCTCCAGCGATCGCGCTTCGGAAACTACTGGTAGCAGCAGGTGTACGCAAACGTTTTGACCTTGTTTCCAAGTGGGGGGTACGCCTACTAAGCAGACACCATTAAGGGAAATGTCCTGTGTGGTTAAATCTAACGCGCACCTTCCATCTAATTCAGCACTAGCCGAGCTTTGATAAGGCACGCGATCGGGAATCAAGTTGGATACAATATAACCTACGAGCCGCTTGTCACCCGGAATATCTTCTCGTGCAATAACCACAGCATCTTGCACGTTAGGATGCTGAGACAGGGCTGCCTCAATTTCTCCTAGCTCTATGCGGAAGCCACGAATCTTTACCTGGTGGTCAATGCGACCGATGTACTCAATATTGCCGTCTGGCAAGTAACGAGCCAGATCGCCAGTCTTGTACAGGCGGGCATCTAGCTCGTTACTAAAGGGGTTAGTAATAAACCGTTCGGCAGTTAGTTCGGGTCGATTGAGGTAGCCCCTGGCTAACCCTGCGCCACCAATGTACAGCTCTCCAGGAACGCCGACCAGAACCGTTTGCATTTGCTCATTCAGAAGATATACTTCTGTGTTTGCAATGGGGCGACCGATGCACCTTGAGCTATTACCATCAACTTGACAGATAGTTGACCAGATAGTGGTTTCTGTAGGACCGTACAGGTTCCACAGAGAAGCACACTTCTTTAGTAGCTGATTTGCAAGTTCATGAGGCAGGGCTTCACCACCACATAATATCTTCAGTTGCTTGCTCCCCTGCCACCCTGCTCTTAGAAGTAGTTGCCAGCTAGCTGGCGTTGCTTGCATCACTGTAGCGCCAGATGCGAGCAGCATACTAGACAACTGCAACCCGTCAGACGCCACTTCACGGCTAGTTATTACCACACGCGCACCTACAGCCAAAGGCAGGAAAAGTTCGAGTGCTGCAATGTCAAAGGTAATAGTAGTTACGGCGAGAAGTATATCTTCCTCCGTCAGTCCTGGAGAAAGACGCATGGAATTTAAGAAATTGACCACAGCGCGGTGCGAAATTTGAACCCCCTTCGGCTTCCCTGTCGAGCCTGAGGTATAGATAGCATAGGCTAGGTTGTCAGGTGTTACTTCGCTAGTGGGGTTTTCCTTGTTTTGTTGAGCAATGAGTTCCCACTCTGTATCAAGATAAATGACACGCGCCTGGTGTTTGGGAAGAGATTCGGCTAGATGCTTCTGGGTAAGCAGAAGGGACACTTGCGCGTCCTCTAGCACGAAGGCCAAGCGCTCTAAAGGAAAAGCCGGATCTAGCGGGACGTATGCACCACCAGCTTTGAGTATGCCCAGCAGCCCTATCAGCATCTCCAAGGAGCGCTCCAAGCAAATTCCCACCAGCACCTCTGGTCCCACGCCAAGAGACTGCAAGTGGTGCGCCAGCTGATTCGCACGACAGTTCAGTTCGTGGTAAGTTAGTTGCTTGTCTTCAAAAACCGCTGCAATGGCATCAGGCGTTAATAAAGATGCTATTAACGAGGCTCGCTCTACCTGTAACTCAAACAGTTCGTGGATGCACTGGTTTTTATTAACAGTTTGTATGGATAAATTACTCATTTATTCTGCTGGGTTATCCAGTATTTACGTCAACGCCAATATAAATAAAGCCTCATCTATATAGATAGAGGATCTAATACTCTGAACTGTTTATAGTGTTCCCGCTTAAAGTAGAAAACTAACAGATAGAAGCACAGCTATTGAGAGCAATTTTTTTATTTAAGTTACAAATGAGTGGATAAAACAGGCTTCTGTTGATTTCTGGGCTGGAGCGGAATCTTAATCACAAACTCTGCACCTTGCCCTGGTGCTGAAATACACGTCAGCTCACCACCATGTTTATCCACTACAATCTGGTAGGTGATCGCTAACCCCATACCAGTGCCTTTTCCCACAGGTTTTGTGGTAAAGAAGGGGTCAAAAATCTTTTGGCGTACTTCCTCTTTCATCCCAGAACCATTGTCTGCAATCCGAATCTCCACCTGATTGTCGTCCAAAACGCAAGTGTGAATCCGAATATAAGGCGAAAAGCTGATATCTCTCGCTCTGTGCCGCTTACTTGCGTCTTCCAATACATCAATTGCATTAGCTAGCATATTCATAAAGGCTTGGTTCAGCTGTCCTGCATAGCACGCCACCAATGGCAGCGAACCATACTCTTTGATAACCTTAATCTCCGCCTGGTCGGGCTTAACTTTCAGGCGATTGTGCAAGAGCAACAAAGCGCTATCAATGCCTTCATGAATATCTACTTGCTTCATTTCTGCCTCATCTAAGCGAGAGAAGTTCCGCAGTGACAAGACAATCTGACGGATACGCTCAGTTCCTATGCTCATTGAATCCAACATTTTGGGAAGGTCGGAAATCAAGAAGTCCAACTCGATATTCTCGGCCTCAGCTTGAATTTTTGGCGTTGAGTTGGGGAATTCTTGCTGGTAAAGTCGCAGCAAGTTCAGCAAATCTTGGAAATATTCCTGGGTATGGATAAGATTGCCATAGATAAAATTAACAGGATTGTTAATTTCGTGAGCGACACCCGCAACAAGCTGCCCCAGACTGGACATTTTTTCTGTTTGAATCAGTTGAGTCTGAGTTTGCTTAAGTTCGAGCAGGGCTTTTTCCAGCTCAGTCGCTTGTTGTTTCAGCAGACTATTTTTTTCTTTTAATTCTAATGTCCGCTCTTCTACTTTTCTTTCGAGATTTCTGCTGTAGTTCTCTAATTGCTCCTTAGCTTCTTGCAGGTTTTCAGTAGTAACTTCTAAATTTGCATAAAGTAAAGCATTTTTTAAAGAAATGGCAAGTTGTGAAGAAAGAACTTTCAAAAGTTCCACCCGCTCTACTGTAAAGGCGCCAGAAAGCAAATTATTTTCTAAATAAAGAATTCCGATAAGGTTGCCTTGATTCACAATCGTTATGCATAGAATAGATTTTGGTTGTAATTTTACAATATAAGGATCTTTAGCAAAGATTCCTCCATAAGTTGGATTATTTAAAAGTACATTTTCTTGAGTTCTAGCTACATAATTTATTAAAGACAAAGGCAGGGTAGGTTTAGATCTGTATGTCTCTATAATTTCAATTGGTGTCGAAGAATACAGAACAACCTCATATGGTTCTACAGTACCAATGGCTTCTATCAGTAACTGCCCATTCTTCTCTAAAATAAGACAGCTGGTGGTTGCTCCAGCATTTTCCATAACAATTTTCAGTAATTTATCTAGCAACTTGCCTATAACGATTTCACCAGCAAGTGCTTGCGAAGCTTTCACAATTGTCGTCAAGTCCAGAATTTCTGCATTCCCACCACTCGTGGAGGAATTCGTACTCGTAGTTATACTTAAAGTTGTTGTCTGTCTAGAGATTTGGGAAAGTAACTGTGGATACATTAACTCCAAATCTATTACTTTAGCTGCCGCGCCCCAATTAGTATATCCATAATAAGAATCCGTTAGATAAAGCTGAGCAATTTTATCTCTACCGAGCGAGAAATAAAACTCAGCTGCCAACTCATTTGCTAGGGCTTCTTCTTGGATGTATCCCTCTTTTCTAGCACCTTGAATAGCGCGATCGTAATACTCCATCGCTTCTATTTTTTGTCCCAAAATCCGCGCTTTCTCTGCCTGCACCAGCTCATACTTATGTAAATAATTGGCAGGAGCATGCTCTGCCCATCGCTGCATTGTTAACTGATTCTCCTCGACTTGCTTCAGATATTTCCCTTGTTTGTTAATTTCTAGCTGGGGATATACAGCAATAAGAGCCAGAGAATAGTAGAAATTGTGTATAGCAAAAGTATTCCACCCCATCAAAGCTTCTGCGTGTTCGCCTGCCTTCTCGGCGTTAACAAGAGCCGGCTCGTAATTTTTAAATAGATAAAAGAGAATAGCCTTAGCTAAATATGTATTAAAAAGCAAAACGTGGTTATTTGATTGAATAAAAATTGGGAGCATTTCTAATTCGTTAAAACTTTCCCCAAGCAAACAAAATTTGTTTGTTGATTCGTTTTTTAAATTTATTATTAATTGCTTCCATATTTTTGTATAATTAATATGATATTCTACCTTTAAATTTAATAATAAATCCAGATACTGCCCTTGCTGCTGAACTACAGCTTCTAGGCGTTCCCCCATCAAAAATAAGTTGCTGCAATAGGCCATAACAGAATAGCCAACGAATTCTATATCTCCTGTTTCAAGTCCACTTTGAATCCCTTCTAGTAATGATGCCATGGTTTCCCTGAGATGCTCTTTCCAGGGTCTAATAAAAACGTTAAATAAGTCGTATACTTTACATTTAAGCTCTCTAACGTTAAATTTATCCAACATCTTTAAAGCCAATTGACCAGAGAGATATCCAGTATCTATGTCACCGAAACCTGCACACAGGAGCAAACCATACTGAGCATACACGTAAGCCGCTAGCGCTGAATGGCCGTGTTTGGTACAAAGATTGACCTGGGTGAGAATAATTCGTGGGAAAAGCTCGGGGTTAGCAATATAAGCGGGAGAAGCAAGATTCATTAAGATCCGTAATGCCGCCAGCTGATGGGGATCTGTGAGTACAGGAATATTTTCTAAGTCTTCAATCTGCGGCAATGCAACTAGCGAACTGCGATCGCTAAGTAAATTTGACACAGTGACACCTAGCCTATCCAATGCACCTAGTCCCGTATCGAGCGCTTGGCTCATTTTGTTTTGAGCCATATAAAACTGAATTTGTAACTCATATATCTTCACTCGATCGAGCAGATTGGTGGCTTGTTGCAAAAGGACTTCAGCTAAGGTAGCGGCTCGCTCAAAGTTCGTATTTAAATATTCTGCTTCCACCGTCTCTAGATAAAGAGAAAGCGTCAATTCATAGCAACTTTGCCAGCTATCTTCTGTAAGAAGGCGTAAACCAACCGTTAAATACGTGACGGCATGTTCATAAGCGGTCGCCATCTTTGCTTTTCGACCAGCCATCAAATTTAATTGAGCTAGCTTTTCTTTTTCCGAATGAGCGGTGATTAAATCCAGACCAATATTTAGATGGTTAACAATATCAAATATATTTTCTTCTGTCTGTTCTGTATTAGTATGTTTTAGAAGCAGTTGGCCAATTTTCAGGTGAATTGCTTTTTTATCATGTTCTGGAATGAGAGCATAAGCTGCTTGTTGAACTCTGTCATGTAAAAACCTGTACTCAACCCTTAACTGTTCGCGAGTCAAAGCAAGCGCTACCTCCGGTTCATCAACCTGAGCGATTTTGTAGGCATTACTCAGGGGCAGAATTAAATCTGATTGAAGCGCCTCCCAAAGTTCCCTGGCTGTAGTTGACAGAGATTTTTTATTGACAATAGCGAGAATGTCTAAATCAAATCTATTGCCAATACAGGCAGCAATTTTTAAAATATGCTGCGTACTTTCAGAAAGATTATGAATTTTACCGATCATCAAATCAACGACATTATCTGCAATGTCCCTACTTTGAAGAAGCTCTATGTCCCACTGCCAGCAACCACCAGTTATGTCGTAGGACAAAAGCTTTTCGTGGTAAAGAGATGCGAGCATCTGTGTCAAAAAGAAGGGATTGCCATCTGTTTTACTTAATAATAGTTCCGCCAGAGGTATAGCTTTTTCGTGTCCACAATGCAATGTATCAGTAAGCAAGTGGTTTACACAAGCAATATCTAAACTAGGTAAAGTAATAAGGCTTATTCTACTGCCACTTTTTTGAATCCCGTCCAATGTTACCAGAAACGAATGAATTGGGCTTACTTCATTATCTCGGTATGCCCCAATCACTAATAGACATTGGCTATCCATAGATGTCATTAGCAGCTGAAGCAACTTTAAAGAGGCTGAATCCGCCCATTGTAAATCATCTAAAAATAGAACGAGCGGATGTTCCTTTTGCGTAAAAATACCTATAAATTTTTGAAAAACTAAGTTAAACCGATTTTGAGATTCTGTAGGTTCTAATTGAAGTACAGGAGGTTGTTTACCGATGAGAAATTCTACTTCTGGAATTACATCAATAATGATCTGACCGTTGGAACCAAGAACATTTATTATTTTTTCTTTCCAAGTTTTTATTTTAGATTCGCTTTCTGTTAATAACTGCTGCACTAATTCTTGAAGAGCTTGAATCAGAGAAGCATAAGGAATATTACGCTTGAATTGCTCAAATTTTCCAGCAATAAAATAGCCTTTTTGCCGCACTATTGGTTTGTGAACTTCGTTAACCAATGCTGACTTGCCAATACCTGAATAACCAGCAATCAGAATTATTTCAACCGTACCTTTGCTAACGCGCTCAAACGCAGCCATCAACGTATCAATTTCGCTTTCACGACCATAAAGTTTTTGGGGAATTTGAAATTTTGCGGATACATCATGCTTACCTATAACGAAACTGTCAATTTTTCCATAAGTCTGCAACTGAGTTAAACAGTTGTGTAGATCCATTTTGATTCCGTAGGCGCTTTGATATCTGTCTTCCGCTGTTTTAGCTAACAATTTCATTACAACGTTAGACACCGCTTTTGGAATGCTTGGATTTATTTTATAAAGTGGCAGCGGCTGTTTTGCGATGTGACAATGAACCAACTCTATGGGGTCTGTGACTAAGAAAGGCAGTTCGCCGAGCAGCATTTCGTAGAGGGTGACACCAAGGGAGTAAAAATCTGTGCGATAGTCAATGACCCGATTCATCCGACCAGTCTGCTCTGGTGACATATAAGCTAATGTCCCTTCAAGCAAATTAGGGCTGCTGATGGTCTGGTTTTCGCTAGAAAGAAGTGAGGCAATAGAAAAATCTGTAATTTTTACTTGACCAGTATTATTATTGAAAATAATATTGTGAGGCTTAATATCTTTATGAATAATACTTTTTTGGTGCAATTCTCCTAAAATTTCACAAATTTGGATGCCTAACTGGATAGATGATGACAAATTAAGATTTCCTAAGTTAATATGCCCTTTTAAACTTATACCTCCAAAATCTTCTAATACTAAAGCTAAACCATTGTTATATTGTTCTAGCTTGTAAGCTTTTACAATACCTTCTAAATCAAGGTTTTTAATTATTTCATATTCATGCTTTAATTTATTTAATTCTTTTAAAGTAGGATAATCTGATTTAAGTATTTTAATAATAACTGTCTGTTTTTCTACACTGTGACCCCTATATACGACTGTTTTTAAATCTTCGTAAACTTTTTCTATAATTTCGTAACCAATAATATTTGTCATTTTTGTACTGTTAGGTTAAATGTATGTTTGCAGGTGACTAAGAGTAAAATGCTTTGAGCTAGACAAGGCTTTGTCGGAAAACGCTTTTAGGCAACTTTTTGGGTGTAAAATAGTAGATTTTTTTGGGTATAAAGTACTAGAAACGTCCGATACAATTCCTATATAGTTTATAGTTCCCAAAATTTGCTTAAAAATAACTCGTTGTCATACTGGTTTTATACTTTTTTGGATAAATACCTTTACAACAAGTATATTTAGTATGAATTTTATTTTATATAAGTAAAACTAATTAAATCTTATTGGCTTTAGCCCTTAAATATCAAAGGGGTTGGAGCCAATAAGGAGGCGATCGCCCTCTTGGAGATTAGGGTAAATATAACGGGGAGCCAATTCGGGTTGGGTATTACAGCCGCAGGACTTAAGCAACTGTAAGACTTTCAGGATGGTGCAATAGGTAACTCTTGCACTACCCGACTGAGGCAGGATGTAATATAGCCTTCTGAGGGAACAAGGGCAATGTTGCAGGCTAATTGCACTATAAATTCCGAGCATTAGAAATAGTACTTACGCAACTGTAACAGCGATCGCACAAGAACGAAGGGCTGGAGGTCGCTTTGTTACTTAAATTGGAGGCTTTTGAAGTGAGGTAGTAGCCGTTGCTGCAATTTAGCGATGCTATTTATTTTTTTGAATGATTATGTATTTAAAGTTTTATTAATCGAGTATGGGGAATATGCAACCGAGCAAGCGAACTATTTCCAAGCAATTTTAGTTTATTGGGATGCGATCGCTATTATCGTCAAGGGCTGTCTTGATATCTTTAGCAAAACTTTAGTATTTGGGAGTGGTTGGTGGGCAAATACTAACTTTTATTTCTAAATATTTAAGTTTATTTAGCTTTGAAGAATTTAGTGATGGGCTGGGAATTATAAATAAAGCTAGGTAAAGCCCGGTACGCATCCATCCAGTCTTACTCAATTCACAGTACCGATTAATTCTACAAAAATATGCTTACTCTTCCCGCCTACGAAATTACTCAAGTTTTGCATGAAGGTATATCTACAATTATTTATCGGGCTTGCAGACAGTTAGATAAATCTTCCGTAATTGTTAAAGCCCTTAAACCAGAGTATCCCACCCTGGAAGAACTGAGCCGCTTAAGACATGAATATAAAATTTTAGAAAATGCAGTAGATATAGAAGGAATTGTTAAGCCCCTAGCTTTAGAAAATTATCACAACGGTTTAGCGCTAATTTTGCCAGATTTTGGGGCAGAATCGCTGAAAAAATATCTTGGCGATCGCTCCTTGGAAGTAACTAAATTCCTAAATATAGCCATACAGCTAGCATCGACCTTAGCACAACTCCATCAAGCCCAGATTATTCATAAAGATATTAAGCCCCACAATATTGTAATTAACCCCGAAACAGGGCAAGTTAAATTCATCGACTTCAGCATTGCATCGCGCCTAGAGAGAGAAAACCAAACGCTTGGCAACCCCACGTTACTCGAAGGCACCCTCGCCTATATGTCGCCAGAGCAAACTGGCAGAATGAATCGGTCAATTGACTACCGCACTGATTTTTATTCTTTGGGCGTTACCTTTTATGAAATGCTAACGGGTAAATTGCCTTTTGACGCGATTGAACCGCTGGAATTAGTACATTGCCATATTGCTAAAGTTCCAGTTCCACCTCATCAGGTCAATTCACAAATTCCCGAACCGGTTTCACATCTGGTAATAAAATTATTAGCTAAAACTGCTGAAGACCGCTACCAAACTGCGGCGGGATTAAAATTTGACTTAGAAACTTGCTTGCTAAAATTGCAAACTACTGGAACTATTTCTGGTTTTATACCCGGTAGTGCAGACAAAGCAGGTCAATTACTGATAGCACAAAAGCTTTATGGACGTGAGGCAGAAGTTGCTAGGCTTTTGGCAACATTCGAGCGCGTTGCTGTTGGCACGACGGAAATGATGCTGGTATCGGGTTATTCCGGAATTGGCAAAACTGTTTTAGTCAATGAAGTTCACAAACCTATTGTGCGGCAACGGGGTTATTTTATTGCCGGGAAATTCGACCAATTCAAGCGGAATATTCCCTTTGCTTCATTAATTCAAGCTTTCCAATCGTTAATTCAACAGTTACTCACCGAAAACTCGTCACAAATCGAAACTTGGAAAGAAAAACTGTTATCGGCTTTAGGCGTTAACGGGCAAATCATCATCGACGTGATTCCTGAAGTCGAACTGATTATCGGAAAACAGCCACCCGTCCCCGAATTAGGTGGAACGGAATCGCAAAACCGTTTCAGTCGCGTATTTAAACAATTTATCGGTGTATTTACAACCCAAGAACATCCCCTCGTTGTCTTCTTGGATGACTTGCAGTGGGCTGATTCAGCATCGCTAAAATTGATCGAATTGCTGATGACCGATAGTGACAGCCAATATTTATTGCTAATTGGTGCGTATCGAGATAACGAAGTTTTTCCGACGCATCCAACCATTCAGACGATCGAAAAAATCCAACAAGCGGGTACTGCTGTCAATAATATTGTACTCGGCCCGTTACAACTCGTTCACGTCGAAGAATTAATCGCCGATACGTTAAATGAATCGGTTCGTTCCAAGCTGCTAGCGGAGTTACTTTTCAACAAAACTCAGGGAAATCCCTTCTTCTTAACTCAACTGCTCAAAACTCTTTACGAAGAAGACTTGTTAACTTATGACTTATATTCGGGCGCTTGGCAGTGGAATATCGAGCAAATTCAAGCGATAGGGATTACCGACTATAACGTTGTCGAACTGATTGGCAGAAATATTCGCAAGCTGCCAGAAGATACGCAGAAAGTATTAAAACTGGCAGCTTGTATTGGCAACACATTTAACTTAGAAGTCTTGAGCGTTGTCAATGAAGAATCTTCTTTAGTTACGGCAGCACAGTTGTGGTCAGCACTTCAGGCTGGGTTGATTTTGCCTTTGAGCAATGAATACAAAATTCCCCTCGTATTTAGTCAGGAGGAAGCGGGCGGGTTTAGCTTAACAGATGTCAAAGTTGACTACAAGTTTTTACATGACCGAGTGCAGCAAGCTGCTTATTCTTTGATTCCCGATGACCAGAAGAAAGAAACACACCTGAAAATTGGGCAACTGCTGCTGCATTCGACGACGCCCGAAGAACGGAAAGAGAATATCTTCGCCCTCGTCAACCAACTCAATTACGGGACTGACTTGCTCGCGGCGGAAGCCGAGAAATACGAGCTAGCCGCTCTCAATCTCATCGCCGGTCAAAAAGCCAAAACCGCCACAGCGTATGAGTCGGCTGTCAAATATTTGAATGTGGGGTTGGAACTTCTTCCATCTAATAGCTGGGAAAATCAGTACGAATTAACCCTCAATATTTATGTAGAAGCAACCGAAGCAGAATATCTAAATACTAACTTTGAGCGCACAGAAATTCTGGCGAAATTGACTTTACAAAAAACGCCTAATCTTTTAGACAAAATCAAAGTATACGAAGTAGAAATAGCCTCTTATATTTCTCAAGGGCAAATGCTTAAAGGCATCGATGTGGGACTGTCAGCCCTTAAAATGCTGGGCGTTAATCTGTCTAGTGACGATCCAGATAGTCAGTGGATAGTGAAGTTGCCGCGGATTGAAGAATTGAAAAATATGCCGCTGATGACAGACCCTTATCAACTAGCAGCAATGCGGTTGTTAATGCAGCTTAGTACTGCTCTATATATTGCTAGACCGGACTTAATGCTGCCAGCTATGTCAACCATGATCGATTTATCTATAAAGCAGGGAAATTCTCCAATCTCAGCTTATGCCTACGGTTTTTATGGCCCACTTTTAGTTCATGCTGGAAATATTGAGGCTGCATATCATACTGGCAATCTGGCTTTCAGTCTCTTAGAGCAATTTGATGCCAAGTCCCTCAAGGCTAAAGTATATGGTCTGTTTTATATTTATACCCAACCCTGGAAAAAGCATATTAAAGATACCTTTATACCATTACAGGAAGGATGTCAAATTGGATTAGAAACTGGAGATATAGAATGGTCGAGCTATTGCAATCTAAACTATTGTTCTCACTTATTTTACAGCGGAGAACACCTGCCCAGTGCAGATAGTAAGATAGCTCAATATTTTGAACTTGCAAAAATAAATAAATGCGCTACAGCCACCTACAGTAATAGCTTGTGGAGGCAATTAATCTTAAACTTGCGAGGATTGGCCGCTGATAAATATTGTTTGAAAGGTGAAAGTTTTGACGAGGTAGAAATGCTGCCTCAGTTGGAAGAATTAAAAATAAAGCCGATTATTTGTCTTTGCAGATTGGCCAAAGGAATGCTTTTTTATCTACTAAAAGATAGCACTAAAAGCGTCGATAATCTTAGATTTGCCTTGGAAACCATCCAATCACTGCAAGGATTTATAGTGGTTGCTATACACAACTTCTACTATTCCCTATCTCTCCTCGCTGAGGCTTCCAATTCTACAGAAACTAGCAAGCAGCAACTTTTGATAGACGAGGTGACAGCGAATCAAGAAAAGATGCGAAAATGGGCAATGCACGCTCCAGAAAATTTTCAGCATAAGTACGAGTTAGTAGAAGCAGAAAAAGCGCGAATTTTGGGGCAGAAGGAAAAAGCAATAGATTATTACGATCGCGCCATTAAAGGAGCAGCAGAGCAGGGATATATTCAGGAAGAAGCTTTAGCCAACGAACTGGCAGCAGAGTTTCAGCTATCTCTGGGCAGAGAGAAAATTGCTAAGACTTATATGACAGATGCCTACTATGGCTATATTCGCTGGGGTGCTAAGGCGAAAGTTGAAGATTTAGATAAACGATATCCTAAATTAATTGCGCGCTCGCCTGTCGCAGAAATCCACAGTGGCTTCGACTTCACTGCAACAATTGCCAGTTTAACCACCACTGGTAGCCACGCAGAAATTCTGGACATGGCATCGGTAATGAAAGCGTCTCAAGCGATTTCTGGCGAGATTGTATTAGACAAACTGCTAGAAAAATTAATGAAAATATTGATAGAAAATGCAGGCGCTCAAACTGGCTTGCTCATCTTATCAAAGCAGGGTCAGTTCTTTATAGAAGCAGCCGGGAATAAAGAAGAAGTACAAGTGCTGCGATCGCTACCCGTTTCCACCAGCCAGCAACTACCAGCCACAGTCGTCAACTACGTCACCAGAACTCAAAAAGATGTCGTTTTAAACGATGCCTTCCAAGAAAAAATATTTAACAACGATCCTTACATCCTCCAAAACAAACCAAAATCCCTACTGTGTGCGCCCATCATCTATCAAGGCAAATTAACAGCCATCCTTTACCTAGAAAACAATCTGATTGCGGGTGCATTTACGCCGAAACGTATAGAAGTTCTGCGAATATTATCCGCGCAGGCGGCAATTTCAATTGAGCAGGCTCGTTTGTACGCAGATTTAGAAGTAGCTAAAATCAGTTTAGAAGCAAAAGTACAAGAGCGAACGTTGGAGTTACAGGAAAAAAACGTGCATCTGCAAAAAGCAGAAGCCGCCGCACAATCTGCCAACCATGCCAAAAGTGATTTCCTGGCGAGTATGAGCCACGAACTACGCACGCCACTTAATGGCATATTGGGTTATGCCCAAATTCTCAAACGAGATAAAACTATAACTGACTCGCAAAAAGATGGTTTAAACATCATTTACCAGTGTGGCGATCATCTACTAAATTTGATTAATGACATTCTAGATTTATCTAAAATTGAAGCTAGGAAGATGGAACTCCATCCAACGGATTTTCATTTTACAGAATTTCTAGAAGGTCTAGCTGAAATTTGCCGCATCAAAGCCCAACAAAAAGGCATTGCGTTAATTTACGAACCAATTACAGCGCTTCCTGCTGGAGTTAGAGCCGATGAAAAACGCTTGCGGCAAGTATTAATTAACTTACTGGGAAATGCAGTTAAATTTACTGAAACTGGCGGAGTTGCTTTTAAGGTTGGCTACCACGAAGGCAAGATGCGGTTTGAGGTGGAAGACACGGGGGTGGGGATGGCGCCAGAGCAATTAGAAGAGATATTCTTGCCGTTCCACCAGGTAGGAGACAACAATCTCAAAACTGAAGGAACTGGATTGGGGCTGGCAATTAGCCGTCAATTAGTGGAAATGATGGGCGGTAAAATTAAAGTGAAAAGTACCCCCGGTAAAGGTAGTATTTTCTTCTTTGATTTAGATTTACCGGAAGTATCCAACCAAGGTGGATTTACTAAAAAAGAACAGCTAAATATTCAAGGTTTCAAAGGCCATAAGCGCAAAATTATTGTAGCAGACGATAAAAGAGAAAATCGCTCAATATTGGTAAAAATGCTATCGCCTTTAGGGTTTGAAATGGTGGAAGCTACAGATGGTCAAGAATGTCTGAAGAAGGCAGAAGAAATACATCCTGATTGCATCTTAATGGATCTAATGATGCCTCAGTTGAATGGCTTTGAAGCTACCCGACGGATTAGGCGATCGCCAGACCTAAAAGATGTGGTAGTGATTGGCACTTCCGCCAGCGTTTTTGATTTCGATCAGCACAAGAGTAAGGAGGTAGGTTGCAACGATTTTCTCCCCAAACCTATTCGAGTAGAAGAATTATTAGATAAGTTAAACCTTCACTTAAAGTTGGAATGGGTTTATGAAGAAGGCAAAAACGAAAACACAATTAAGCACGTAGCAGAACATTCTCAGGATTCTAGCCTTTTTCCTCAGCATTCGTTTGTAGTTCCCCCTCCTGAAGAGATGGCTGCTTTGTTTGATTTAGTAATGAGGGGGGATATCAATAGTATTGTAGAAACAACTGTTAAACTGGAAAAAACAGATGCTAAATTTGCACCTTTTGCTAGGGAAATACAGGAGTTAGCAAAAGGGTTTCAGGTCAAAAAAATCCGCGATTTTCTTAAAAATGTAGGTATAAATAAATGAACGATCAAAATATTGATAGTGGCGTAATTTTAATCGTTGATGACAACCCTACTAATTTAAAAGTGTTGTTCAAGCTTTTGGCTGATTCTGGCTTCAAGGTTTTGGTAGCTCAGGATGGCGAAGATGCAATTGAGCAGCTCGATTATGGGTTGCCAGATCTAATATTATTAGATGTACTCATGCCTGGTATGGATGGGTTTGAGACTTGCCGCCACTTAAAAGCTAAGGAATCAACGAAAGACGTTCCCGTAATTTTTATGACGGCGCTTTCAGAAACGGTGGATAAGGTCAAAGGTTTGAATCTTGGAGCCGTAGACTATATTACTAAACCACTCCAGCATGAAGAGGTTTTAGCCCGTGTCAAAGTTCATTTAAGCTTGCGAAATTTAACTAAAAGATTGCAAGAGCAAAACGTGCGTCTTGAAGTGGAGATCGAAGAGCGTGTAAAGGCAGAGTCAGCTCTCTTAAAGCTAACGTCTGAATTAGAAACACGAGTACAAGAAAGAACGAATGAACTTTCACAATCAAATCAGTTGTTAACCGCATCAAATGAGCAGTTGCAACAGGAAATTCAAGAGCGCATTACTACGGAAGCAGCATTGCAGGAATCAGAAACACGCTATCGAGATCAAGCTAATCAGCTAGAACTTGCCTTTCGCAAACTTCAACAAACCCAAAGTCAATTAGTTCACAGTGAAAAAATGTCCAGTTTGGGACAACTGGTTGCGGGTGTCGCCCATGAAATTAACAATCCTGTAAACTTCATCTATGGTAATCTTACGCACGCGCATCACTATAGTAAAGACATTCTTGGTTTATTGAAGCTTTATATTAAATACTTTCCATCAGCCCCGGCAGAGATCGAAGAGTACGCTAACGCTATAGATTTGGACTTTTTGATTGAAGACTTGCCTAAATTACTGGGTTCGATGAAGGTGGGGGCAGATCGCATCCGCGAGCTAATTCAATCGTTGCGGAATTTTTCCCGCGTGGATGAAGCACAAATGAAACCAGTGGATATTCATGCTGGGCTTGATAGCACGCTGTTGATTTTGCACAATCGGTTTAAACCTAGCGCTAACAATCCAGGTATTCAGCTAGTTAAAGAATATGGCAAGCTGCCCGCAGTAGAGTGTTATCCGGGGCAGCTTAACCAGGTATTTATGAATCTGATTGCCAATGCAATTGATGCTTTGGAGGATCGTGACAAAGAGCGATCGCCCGAAGATGTTTACTGTTTCCTCAGCTCAATTCGGATTCGCACCGAAGTAACCGATAGTAACTTCGTGACTATTCGGATTTCGGATAATGGCCCCGGTATGGCATCTGAAGTACGCGATCGCCTATTCGATCCTTTCTTTACAACGAAACCCGAAGGTAGAGGCACTGGTTTGGGCTTGTCTATTAGCTACCAAATTGTCGTCTCCAAACACGGTGGTCAGATAATTTGTCTTTCAGCACCTGACGAGGGTGCAGAGTTCCTGATTAAAATTCCCATCCGACAGCAGCCTCTGGAATCTGCTTGCAAAGTAGCCAGTTGGAAAAAAATGCCTACTCTCAGCTAATCTTCAATAACTGTCTGGCTACCAAAATATGCGGGGTTTTAGACCCCGCAATAGCTTACGCAATTCCAACTAGCTTGGCGCTCAGATCCCACAGCTTTTTAGCTTTGTTATCATCGCTGGCTTCGTCAGACACCTCTTGGACAAAAGACTGACGACCTGGTTTCTGGCGATTTCCCCAACTCCAATACATCGCGGATTCTTTGTATTCAGGATCGGCGACGATCGCTGCAACCCTCTCGCCCGCTAACTCCTGCGACACGTATCCCCCTGTGATGTTCTTCTGGAACAGAGGGAAGATCTTCTGAAACAGAGGATAGTGGTTGCGGAATAGAGGCGTATCTGCAACGCATCCCGGATAAAGGGAGTTAAAGGTGATGCCTGTTGACTCGTGATAGCGCCGATGCAGTTCCCGCATGGTTAGAACGTTGCAGAGCTTGCTGTCTTTGTAAGCTTTGCCTGGTTTAAACTTCTTGCCATTAATCATCGCAATCGGAGCTTTGAAACCAGCTTCAAAACCTTGGAGATCTCCCAAATCTGGAGGCGCGGGAATGGGAATTTTACCTCCCAACTCCTTGGGATTGGCTGTCACGGTTCCCAAAATGACAAGCCTGCGATCTGGATAAGAGGACTTTTTCAGATCCTCCAGCATCAGGTTACACAGGAGGAAATGACCCAGGTGATTTGTAGCGACGCTCAGTTCATAACCGTCGGCGCTCCGCATTGGTTCTTTTAATAAAGGTAGATAAACTGCGGCGTTGCACACCAATGCGTCTAGGGACTTGCCGCTTGCTCTGAAGTTATTCACGAACTGGCGGACGCTCTCTAAAGAGGCTAGGTCGATATGCATGAGCGTGTAGCTGTCTTGGGGGATTTCCACCGTTTCGGCAGCTTTTTGCCCCTTTTCTAAATCCCGACAAGCCATTACTACGTGCCATCCCTTTTTGGCAAGCGCTTTCGCAGCGTACAAACCAACCCCTGATGAGGCACCCGTAATTACAACCGTTGACTTCCGCTGTGGTTCCATTGTGTTCAGACTCCGTTGACCGCCTGTGACTGTCTCTAGGATCTAGGATTTTACACCAATGAGTCATTCGCTCTTATTTTTCGAGGTGCGCTGTTATGAGTATCTTGGGAAAAGTTTTGTATCCAAACTGGTTCTGTAATTGTCCATAAACAACACCAATTCACTAGCGATCGCCCTACCAACAATTTTGCAACTACCCGGCGATCGCCTACTTGACTTGCTAATACCAAAGGTCAGCAGCAGCAAGCAACCTTGAACTGCGATGTTAAATCGCACTTGGTTTCGGTTGATACTACCTTCCTTCAACATACAGAGCTGAAACTGAACCGGATTATATTTGCAGCCAATTTCGCCAACTTTAGCTTTATCTAATACCTCTGTTTTACTTAGAGCGTTCAGCGTAGCGATTACCGTTGAACAGACTTTGAAGAATAAGCCCTGAGTTGATGAAAAGTACCCCAACCATTCCATTGTCCGTCTGGCGGTTCCCAATATTTGACATATCTCGCAGCAGTCGGTTTGATTGCAACATCAATATCAAGTTTATTGAAAACAGTTGTTGGAGAGTAAGGATGAACAATGTTGGAAACTAACTGCCAAGACTTGTTATCTGTTGATACTTCAACTCGAAATGTCAATGAATTCTTAAACGCACCATCCCAATCGATGTTATAGCCGATTCCATTGAGTTGATAAACGGAACCCAAATCCACGACTTGAAAGGTGCCCTTGCCACTATTCGTTTCATTTCCCCATCGGCCTATCTGGGGATAATTTGTTGTTGTTTTGTAATCCACATCATCATTAGCATTACCCCAACTTGGGTAAGTAATTCCTCCGCCTCTTGCAATCACCTGTTTTTTCGCAGCAACGTTAACCCCTGGGAAGTTAAGTTTTTTTGCAACTTTAACTTCTCGATCGGGTTGAGCTTTTGATGGAAGCGGGGAGGAGTTTTTTAAGTCTTGTGTAGATTCAGAACAACCAATTAACGTGAAAGCGACAAAAAAGGCAAAGGCGGATAATTTAACAATGTGGATTTTCATTGTATGTCTCCTTTGGAATTTCACAAAAGTTAATTTAAATTCACGCAAATAGATATTTTTCGTCAGAATTTATAGATAAATAAGAAATAAAATTGTATTGGCTTCTATTCGATTGAAGCAATAAAATATAAAAACGTCAATAGCCTTTTATACTAAGTGCTTTTTGCAGTTGTAAGACAAAAGTAAGATCAATTTTTTTTTTGTTAGAAAGTGGGTCGGAGTCTTGTTAAACCGCTTGAATGTGCCTATAAGTATAGGATAAAAATCCGAAAGTTATGCAAAATGTTGGACAATTACCAGGTGGAAGCGCCTACGCTGAGGGCGGAAGACATTGCGGTCTCGTTTGATGCGATTGACGTTCTTTGTTATGTGCGCGGAATAGTTCTTCGAGATGCTATAAAAAATGAATGGATAGTGCGATCGCCAGGCGAAAATGTTTTTACAAGATATTTGTAACCAGTGATAAAGGGCTTTAACCCCCGCTAAAGTTCCGGTAATTTTATGAGTGCGATCGCATCTAGCATTTTACAGTTATATTCAGCACAATCTTGTAAAGACGCCATCTATCCCGTCTTCCAACACCTAGCTGGGGTATAAACTGTAGTCAGGAGCGCACAAAGTCTGGACGAAGATGAAGACAGCTATCTTTAAAGACAAATCATTTTACATTAATTTCTTAGAGCAAGAGCTTCGACTCCCCAAAATAGAGAACACAGAACCTTTAGTAATTGATCTCTTTGCTGGATGTGGAGGGCTGGCTCTGGGTTTTGAAGCAGCTGGCTTTAGAACAATCGGTTATGAAATGTTATCAGATGCGTGCAAAACTTATCAACACAATTTGCAGGGCTTATGCCATCAGTTTACTCTGACACGCAACCCAGATTTAGTAGAAGGGGCAGCAGTGATAATTGCAGGCCCTCCATGCCAACCTTTTAGTGTTGGTGGACACCAACTAGGACTAAAAGATAGTCGCGATGGTTTTCCAATATTTCTTGACGCTATCGAGCGCTATCGCCCACAAATTGCGTTATTTGAAAATGTGCGTGGGATGCTTTTCCGCAACAAAACTTACTTTGAAGAAATAGCGATCGCTCTTAAAGATCTAGGTTATATCGTTGAATGGGAAATCCTCAACGCTGCCGAGTATGGTGTTCCTCAGCGAAGGGAACGTCTTTTTTGTGTAGCACATCAAGGCGGTTGGAAATGGCCAAACAAGATAGGCATCAGTTCGCCTTACACGGTGGGTGAAGCTCTGGGAGAATTAGCCTTTATTGCACCGACTGACTCAAAATTTCTCACTCCCAGCATGGATGAATATGTAAAAAAATATGAGATAGCATCTAAATGTATCAGGCCCAGAGATTTGCACCTTGACGCTCCTTCTAGGACAGTAACTTGTCGCAACCTCAGCGCTCCCACGGGGGATATGCTGCGTATACGTTTGCCTGATGGACGCAGGAGAAGGCTAACAGTTCGGGAAGGCGCTCGCTTACAAAGTTTTCCTGATTGGTTTGAATTCCAGGGAGCCGAAGAAAGTCAGTACAAACAGATTGGCAATGCAGTGCCTCCTATATTGGCGAAAGCTTTAGCTTGTTCTATCAAAGATTGTTTAGAAAATAGCAAGGGAGTACCATTAGAAAAACTCCGCACACTTAGTCAACCCATACAGCTATCTCTGCAATTCGTAAAAGAGGATTTGCTTTATATGCCTGATAACACTAATTCTCTCGAAAAGCAGGTTAATAGGAAAATTGAGGAAGCAAAGGCTGTGCTTAGAGATATTGGCCTGCCGCCTGCACAGCACAACGAAAGATCTGCCCTCACCTTGCTGGCTCTGCTAAATCTAAAGCCGAATACTGCCTGGTCTGATGCAAGCAATCCTTTAATAGGAATAACTCCCATAATGGAGTTTATTGCTCAAAACTACTCGAAGCAATACAAACCCAATACTCGCGAAACTATACGTCGCCAAACTGTTCATCAGTTCGTAGAGGCTGGTATTCTTATCGCCAACCCTGATAAGCCCTCAAGACCGCCAAACAGTCCGAAAACTGTTTATCAAATTGAGGACAATACGTTGCAGTTAATTCGTGCCTACGAGACTAATGAATGGACTGAGAAGCTGAGAATATACCTGACATCTGTAGAAACGCTAAAAAGTAGGTATGCACTGGAACGGCAGATGGAATTGATTCCTGTGGCGGTGGCTTTAGGGATAACAATATCATTGTCACCGGGAGGCCAGAATATACTCATCGAGCAGATTATCAACGAGTTCTGCTCTCGATTTACTCCAGGCGGGAAGCTGATATATATAGGTGACGCAGCGAATAAATGGGCTTACTTTGATAGGGAGTTGCTATTAGCATTAGGTGTCAAGGTCGATGCTCACGGGAAGATGCCCGATGTTGTGGTTTACCATGTACAGAAGAATTGGCTTGTGTTAATTGAGGCTGTAACAAGTCATGGCCCAGTAAATGCAAAACGCCGCAATGAACTCCAGGCACTATTCAATGATTCAACAGCTGGCTTAGTCTTTGTTACTGCTTTTCTCAGTCGCAAGGACATGGTGAAGTACGTGAACGAAATTTCTTGGGAGACAGAAGTTTGGGTTGCGGAGTCTCCCACTCACATGATTCACTTTAACGGTGAGCGTTTTTTGGGGCCATACTGACAGATTGTGTGGAGCGATCGCGCATTTCTAAATTTGAACATACAACACTGAGTAGCCAAGATTGAGAATAAAAAAGTGCCAAAATAAGCAGTACACTAAAAGCAACTATATCGAGAAAAAACTGCATTTATGAATATTGAATTCGCCGACCTGATTGTTACCTGCTGTCAATTAAGCGAACCAGATCTGCGTTCCTATATTAAACAAGTTCTTATAGAACGTGATTTCTCTATTCAAGAAGATAGCTATATTTCTCCAAGAGGCGGAGAGTATTTAAATATTCATAATCTTTTAGCTATTCGAGGCAATCCAAAAGTCTGCCTTGTTAGCCATACCGATGTTTGCCGAGATCATGATAAGTTTCAAGGGTGGCTTCCAAATGAAACTGCTCCCGAATATAAAGTTGAGCCTGTAATTAAAGATTTAATGCATTTCAATGAATTAGTATTGGTAGTTCAAGATAAAGAGTGTTTAGCTCAAGTTGGAGGAGATGATAGGGCAGGCGTAGCTGTATTATTATGGTTAGCTCTTAAAACTGAGTTGCCCATTGGTATCCTTTTAACTACAGATGAAGAAATTGGATTAATTTCAGCCAAAGAGGTGGCATTCCCAGAATTAATAAATTTTGACTTACTGATTCAAATAGATCGAGGCAATCAACAAAATCACCAAATTGTTACTAAAATTAGTCAACTTAACCTTTGCGACCAAAATTTAGCTAAATCTTTAATTGAGTTAGCTAAGATAAAAGGTAAGCCTAGAGAAGAGGTAATTGGAGGCGGCACAGATGTTTTCGCTATAAAATTAAACGGCAAATGTAAGAATGCTATTAACCTCACTTGTGGATATCATAATAGCTTAAGTTCCAATCCTTACGAATACATCGTTATCCATGAACTAGAAGAAACGATGGAATATGTAAAAGATATTATTGAATTTTTATCGATGGGAATAGAAAATTTTGTAACTGCCATCAACTAAACCATGAAAAAACTAATCAATAACCCCAACGACGTAATAAAAGAAAGTTTGGAAGGAATGGCAGTAGCGCATCCCGACCTTATCAAAGTTCAATTCGATCCCAATGTAATCTATCGTATAGATGCGCCCGTACAAAATAAGGTTGCTATCATCTCCGGTGGCGGTAGCGGACACGAACCAATGCACGGCGGTTTTGTTGGTTACGGAATGCTTGATGCAGCTTGTCCTGGTGAAGTTTTCACCTCTCCCACGCCAGATCAAATGTTAGAAGCAGCCAGAATTGTTAACGGTGGCGCTGGTGTCCTCAATATCGTCAAAAATTATAGCGGCGATGTGATGAACTTCGAGATGGCTGCTGAATTAGCTAACTCAGAGAACATCAAGGTAGCTAATATTTTGATTGATGATGATGTGGCTGTTAAAGACAGCCTTTATACTCAAGGACGGCGGGGTGTCGGTACTACGGTACTAGCTGAAAAAATTTGCGGTGCTGCTGCCCAACAAGGTTATAATTTGCAGCAAGTTGCCGAACTTTGCCGCAGAGTTAATATTAACGGGCGCAGCATGGGAATGGCGCTGACTTCCTGCACCTTACCCGCAAAAGGTAGCCCTACTTTTGATTTGGGTGAGGATGAAATTGAAGTTGGTATCGGCATTCATGGAGAACCGGGACGGCAACGAATGTCGCTTAAATCAGCCGATGAAATTACCGAAATGTTGGCTATTTCAATTATTGAAGATGAGGCCTACACTCGCACGCTTCGGGAGTGGGATGCAGATAAGGGAGAATGGGTAGAAGTGGAAATTACTAACCCGCCGTTGCAGAGTGGCGATCGCGAGACTCGCGTCCTCGCTTTTGTTAACGGTATGGGCGGTACTCCCCTTTCTGAACTGTATATTGTTTATCGCAAATTAGCAGAAATTTGTGAGAAAAACGGGATCGTAATTGTTCGCAACTTAATCGGTTCTTATATAACTTCTCTAGATATGCAAGGTTGTTCGATAACTCTGCTCAATCTAGATGATGAAATGATTAAACTTTGGGATGCACCAGTTAAAACACCTGCTTTGCGTTGGGGAATCTAATCGATTTTAAATTTTAAATTGGTCTAGTGGTTAGGATTGAAAAATGGTTACTAAAGAACAAATATTGCAATGGTTGCAATCAGTGGCAACCGTTATAGAGAAAAATAAAGATTATCTTACCGAACTGGACTCCGCAATTGGAGATGCGGATCACGGTATTAATATGAATCGCGGTTTTCAAAAGGTGGTAAGTCAGTTAGCCACTGTCGCAGATAAGGATATAGGCAGCATTTTTAAAACTGTTAGCATGACTTTAATTTCCAGCGTCGGGGGTGCTAGCGGGCCGCTTTATGGGACTATGTTCCTGCGGGGTAGTACAGCAGTAGCTAACAAATCGGAACTCATTGATGAGGATATGGTGCTGCTTTTTGAAGCGTTTGTGGATGGCGTCGTGCAACGTGGTAAAGCAAATTTGGGCGATAAGACTATGCTGGATTCGCTAGCGCCAGCAACAGAAGCTTTTAAACAAGCGATCGCCGCTAATTTAACAACAGTAGAAGCATTACAAAAAGCCGTCGCTGCTGCTGAGGAAGGAATGAAAAACACCATTCCTATAGTTGCTAAGAAAGGGAGAGCTAGCTATCTAGGCGATCGCAGTGCTGGTCATCAAGACCCAGGTGCAACCTCAGTTTATTTTATCCTCAGAACGCTGTTAGAAACTGTTAGCGTTGCATGAGCCGAACTCGTCGCCAATTTCTCAAAACTTTTGCAATTTCAGCGATCGCTACCCAGTTTCCGCACGTTGCGATCGCTAACTCATCTCCCCAGACCATATTGCAGCCACCCCGCTTAAAAATAGGGGATACGGTAGGATTAATTAACCCCGCCAGTCCTATTGATGCGAAAGACATAGAAGAAGTTAAGCAAACTCTAGCAAATTTGGGTTTAAAAGTTAAATTAGGAGCGCATATTCTCGACCGTTACGGTTATCTAGCGGGAAAAGATAGCGATCGCGCTGCTGATGTAAACGCCATGTTTGCTGATTCCTCGGTGCAAGCGATAATTGCCGTGCGTGGCGGTTGGGGTTGCAATCGAATTTTACCTTTAATAAATTACTCGCTTATCAGACAACATCCCAAAATTTTGATGGGATACAGCGATATTACTTCTCTGCTTTTAGCAATTTATGCTAAGAGTGGGATTATAACTTTTCACGGGCCAGTTGCCACATCTACATGGAATCAGTTTACTGTAGATTATGTTAAGCGCATTCTGTTTAATGGGGAAGCAGCGACTTTACAAAATCCCATATATACTGGCGAGAATTTGAACCAAAATAAATCCCGCGTGGAAGCGATCGCGCCTGGAAAAGCTAGGGGAATATTGTTGGGTGGAAATTTATCCGTCTTGGCGGCTATGGTAGGTTCAAATTATCTTCCAAATTGGGAACGAACTATTTTATTTGTCGAAGAAATTGGCGAAGAAGTTTACCGAGTAGATAGGCTGCTGACTCAGTTAAAACTAGCTGGAATTTTAGATCGAATAGCTGGATTTATTTTTGGACAATGTACCGATTGCGATCCGAAAGGCAAGGAAGATTCCCTAACTTTAGCTCAAGTATTGAGCGATCGCATCCAACCTTTAGGCATTCCCGCTTGGTATGGTTCATCGATTGGACATATCAAAGATAAATTTACTCTTCCTGTCGGTGGATTAGTAGAAATTGATGCTAGTAAAAACATCATCCAGATGTTAAAGCCTGCTGTCAGTTCGTTATAGAATCTATAGTCCGGCAGTACGAGACTACAAATTTATATATTTGGTAAATTGTATTTTTAAGGTAATGTGAAGTTAATAACGGCTAAACCCAGTTTTACAAAAACTCAGTTTCACCAAATTTGAGAGAACCATAAATGCTTACTTCATCCCCAAAAGCAACGCTACCTCAGTTGTCTGAACTTATTGAAGGATTGCCCAATATTTCGGGTTGGGAAGAAGAGGTGATGTCTGTAGTAAAACAGGATAAACCTGTATTTTTACCTACCACGAATATTAAGTTAGAGGAAATAACAGCGACGTTTGCGATCGCGCTCCACATGCACCAGCCTACTATCCCCGCTGGCTGGAATGGCGAATTCATCAGCAACCTGCAACACATGTTTGAACATCTCCAAGAGGGAGACAACCATAATGCAGGGCCATTTGCCTATTGTTATAGTCGAATGGGCGACTTTATTCCTGAACTTGTTGCTGATGGTTGCAATCCTCGCGTCATGCTAGATTACTCCGGAAATCTCCTCTGGGGACTGCGACAAATGGGACGTGGAGATGTCTTAGATAATCTGAAGCGCATCACTTGCGACCCCACTTACCAGCCTTATGTAGAATGGCTTGGTACGATGTGGAGTCATGCTGTTGTACCCTCAACTCCAATTCCCGATATTAAACTGCACATTCAAGCTTGGCAACATTATTTTGCTGCTGTATTTGGATGGGATGCATTGGCGCGTGTAAAGGGATTTTCTCCCCCAGAAATGCACCTTCCAAATAACCCCGATACTCTTTTTGAATTTGTTAAAGCACTAAAAGAGTGCGGATATCGCTGGCTGTTGGTTCAAGAGCATTCTGTTGAAACTTTAGATGGTCAATCGCTGCAATACAAGCATCTGCCTCACCGTCTTGTTGCGCGGAATTCCAAAGGCGAAACAATTAGTATCACTGCACTGATTAAAACCCAAGGTTCCGATACCAAATTGGTGGCTCAGATGCAGCCTTACTACGAAGCTAAAACATTATCTCGACAGCAGGTAGGGAAAGTCTCGATACCGCCAATAGTCTCGCAAATTGGCGACGGTGAAAATGGCGGCGTGATGATGAATGAATTTCCCAGCGCCTTTAAAAAGGCTTGGTATGAAATGAAAAATCAAAACGTTGTGGGAGTTAACGGTACAGAATATCTGGAATTAATTGAAGCTGCGGGTTGTACTCCAGATGATTATCCAACGTGCCAAGCAGTTAATCAGCACCAAATTTGGCAGCGAGTACCAGCAGAAAATTGTACGCCGGAAGCTGTAGCAAATGCCATTAATGAGTTGAAGCAGAATAACCATAATTTTCATATGGATGGAGCTTCTTGGACTAATAACTTGAGTTGGGTGAAGGGATATGAAAATGTCTTGACGCCGATGAATGAACTTAGTGCTTTATTCCATGAAAAAGTCGAGCCATTACTGCAAGAGTCGGGAGGAAAATTTACTAAAGAATGCCGCTACCGCGAAGCATTAATGAACAATCTTTTGCTTCAAACAAGCTGTTTTCGTTATTGGGGACAAGGTGCTTGGACTGACTATGCGAGAGAGATTTATTCAAGGGGTGAAAGGGTACTTCGGAGTAATTTTTAATTAGCGCGATCGCTCCTTATAAACCTTTCCCCCGCCAGGGGAGGGGAACATGATAACCCCATTCATCATAGGACTGGGGTTATGTTTTTATGAGTGAAGGCGAGATCCCGGAATTCTCTAAGAATTTCGGGATCTGAACTGCTTGTATCTCATAAATCAAATAAAATTGCTATATCGCTTTTTCTATCTAAAGGAGGCGTTTAAATTAGGAGTCTGGTTGGTAGCCTAAGTTGAAGAAGTGCGGAAGCGATCGCGCTTTTCTTTCAAATACAGGATTAATCAAGAATGGACCCAACAACTACAGAACGCCAAGAACACATTGACAAGCTGCGTAAGATGATTAAAGACATCGATTACGCCATGCTGACTACTATTTCAGAAGAAGGGACGCTACACAGTCGTCCAATGTCAACAAATGGCGAAGTTGAATTTGATGGCGATTTGTGGTTCTTTACTTATGCAAGTTCGCACAAAGTATCGGAAATAGAAAGCCACAATCAAGTTAACGTCAGCTTTGCAGATCCGCATAATATGCGTTACATTTCGATGTCGGGTACAGCGCAACTGGTGCGCGATCGCCAGAAGCTTTCTGAACTATGGAAGCCACAACTTAAAGCTTGGTTTCCTAAAGAACTAGACGAACCAGATATCGCCTTACTCAAGGTAAACGTACAAACCGCTGAGTATTGGGATTCGCCATCTAGCTTCGTAACTCATGCAATTGGTTTGGTGAAGGCGGTAACTACAGGAAAGCCTTACTCTGGCGCCGAACACGAAAAAATTGAGAATTTATCCTAAGCTCAGAATATAATTGGCGGATGTTCGCGCAAGTGTTACCACTTTACCCTCATTTGTAGTTAGAGGATTAGAAAAACATGAACAAATACAAGGAAATTTTGCGCGTCATCCTCGCCATCGCCATAATCTTTGTCGGCGCGACGCACTTTATCATTCCCAACCCATACATTAAGCTTATCCCGGCGCAACTTCCCTACCCTGTGTCGTTGGTTTATATCAGCGGCTTCTTTGAAATATTGGGCGGAATTGGGTTATTAATTCCCCCGGTAAGTCGTGCGGCTGCTTGGGGATTGCTTGCTCTTTTCATTGCTGTTTATCCAGCCAATATCAACATGGCTGTTAATCACATTGAACTTCCAAATATCCCAAATACGCCCTGGTTTCAGGCGATGAGACTTCCTTTTCAGGCGGTTCTTATTATCTGGGCTTGGTGGTACACTAGACCAGCAGATGAGGAGAAACAACCTGCATCGAGAAACCCAGAATAACTAATATCCAGTTAGTTAGGAGTTAAGAGTTAAATTCTTATCAATTCCTAACTCCTAAATTTTACTTTCAAAACATAATTTCCTAATCATTAACTGAAGTTGGGACGAGACCGTCGAGATAGCGAAACAACAACAGCCATAATGGAAGGGATGCATGAATAGCTATTAGTCGTACTAGATGACCCGCCGTTACAATTTCAACATTATGATCTAATGCTAAGGAAACTAATATCATTTCTGCCGAACCGCCGGGTGCTGTAAGTAGCAGACAGGTAAGCCAATCCCAATCTGTTAACAGCATAGCAATTTCTGCCGCTACAAATCCCGCTGCAATAGTCATCCCTACAGGGATTAAAGCATATAATATTGTTTTCTTATCAAGATTCGGGTTGCTTCCCCAATATTCGCCTATACTAATCCCTAACAAAGCTTGACCAATTAAGTTAATTATAGTAGGTGGTGTTAAATCTAAAGCGGGTGTAAAAGAAAACAAACTTAGCAAATAATTAAAAGTAGTACCGACTATTAATGCACCAAAGAAAGGCGCTGCTGGTATCTTCAAAGTACCAGCTACGCGAACTACTAATAAGGTTACAAGTCCGGCTAAAAACAGTAACGGTAAATCTTGTAAATCGATATTAAACAAATTTTTAGGAAAACCGATGCTCGCGCTAGTAAAATTGCCAGCCGATATCCTAGCTAATATAGGAATTACCAGGACAACGGTGGTGACGCGAATTATTTGTACTAAAGCAACGAGGGATACATCTTTACCATAATCTGCGGCAATACTTGACATAATTCCTACGCCGCCGGGGACGGTAGCAAGCATTGCATTTAGCAGGTTATTTTGGCTAATTAGCGAGTAAATATAGCCGATTGAGATACCAGTTAGCAGTAGGAATGCTGTAAGGAATACAAAAATAGGTAATTGAGAAGTAAGACCAGCTAAATTTCCATGCGCTATGCGAAAGCCTATGGCAAGACCTACAAGAGCTTGTCCTATTTTTCTAGCATTCTTGTTAGGGACGAGGGAAGATTTATAGAGAATGCGATAAGCGGTAAATACCAATGCAGCAGAGGCAATACCACCAAATATCCAAGCGACGCCGCCTATGCCAAATAGTGATAACGGTAAACCAAAGGGCAAAGCGAGGAGTATTTCTAAGCTAATAATTATTATTAGCTGTTTTGTGGATATACCTGGTTGTTGCATAGTAAAAGATTCCTGAGTAATAACGCGATCGCCCGCTATCTAGCTAAGGCGATCGCAAGTTTTATCTTAATTTAGAGCTTAGCTGGAATGTTGTGATGCTCCATCGTGGGAACCATCTGCATATTTGCAGGAGGTGATATAGTAAGACCGCGACGTACAGGCTTAACTGGACGGCGATCGCTCTTAGTAAGTCGATACTTGGAGATAATTGTAGCCAGTGCCAATTTCATTTCATATTGTGCAAAAGCCATCCCAATACAGCGACGATTTCCACCACCAAAGGGTAAATATTCATAAGGTGAATATTGCCGTTCTAAAAAACGTTCAGGCTTAAAACGTTTCGGTTCTGGGTATACCTCTTCCCGCTGGTGCGCCATATAAATACAAGGAAACAGCACCGCACCCGGCTCAAATTCATAATCCATTACCTGCAATGGCTTTCGCAAAATTCGCGGAAATGCCACTATCGCAATCGGATAAATGCGTAGAGTTTCTTGACAAACGGCATTAAGATAGGGAAGTCGGGCGATTGCAGTTGGATCTGTAGTATCAAGTTCGTTCAGCAGCTTTTCGCGAACCTCCGGGTGATGGTCAATCCAGTATAAAGCCCACGACAGCGCCGAAGCAGTAGTTTCGTGTCCAGCCATCAACAGTGTAATTAACTCATCGCGCAACTCGACATCTGTCATCGGTTCACCCGCTTCATCCCTCGCAGCCATCAATAGAGTAAAGATATCAGTCCGAGAGGGATCGAATTGTTTCCGACGTTGCCGAATTTCATCATAAATAAGTTCATCAATTTGCTGCTTAAGCCTGATAAATCGCCCCCAAGGACTCCAAGCGCCTAAATCTTTTTGGAGAGATCCAAAAAATAGCATACTGGAAGTGAACGGGGAGTTAAAACCATCCAGAAGGGACGCTAAAACTTGTTTTAGTTGTTCAAAACGCTGTCCCTCTTCCAAACCAAAAACCAAGCGGAGGATTACTTGCAATGAAATCTCTTGCATGGACTGGCGAACTAATAACGGTTCGCCAATCTTCCACTGTTTCATCACTTCCTCGGTGATTTCACAAATGACTTTGCCATAACCACGCAAGCGTTCCCCATGAAATGGAGGAGTTAATAACTGGCGTTGGCGCTGGTGGCGATCGCCTTCGAGTAAAATCACTGAGTTATCGCCCAGCAAAACTTGCATAACTCTGCCCCCACCATTATCTTCTAAATAGTTGGGAGGGGTGGTAAACACCTTCTGAATGGCTTCTGGGTGGCCGAGGTACACCATGGGGACTTTGTTGCTCCCCCAAACTGTAAAGCAGTCACCATAACGCTTTTGAGAAGTGTCTAACAATTCTGTGGGGCGAGTAATCCACTGGATCAACCGCAGCACGCGGGGAGTTTGCGGGCCATCAGGAAGTTTCATCGAAGCTTCTCTTCTAGAATTTCCCTTATATTGTTACTTAAGATTTGGGTTCGACTGTTATATGCGATCGCGCTATGTCCTGCGATCGCTCATACAGCAAGCTATCAGCTGATTGTTGCAACTAATCGCTGCTAGTATCGATTTTCTTGTATTTAAATGTAAATTACTAGGATTACATAACAGGCTTTTCTATTAGAAAATCTCTCGGTTAGTGGCAATAAAAAGCTTGGCTAAAAATGTTATTACTTCATAATTAGGACGCAACCAAATTACCCAACAATAGGATATTTATAACTCGAAGCACGTACAAAATATAGCCAAACTTTACGCGAGCATTTAGCAAATGTGGCGATAATTTAAAACAGCACTACTAAGAACGCACGTTAACTTGGCGTTGCAGTACCGTTCCACTCCGCCAGCCAGTGTTGGGGTAGTCGTGTATCACTCGAACGCGGTACTTTCCAGGAGTGAGGTTGTCGAGGTTAGCCTCATAGAAAAAGTTGCCGATTGTGGCTATGCATACACCTCCCGGTTTGCTACTGATGGTTACGCGCACGGTCACGTCTTTGCCCTTGCGTTCCGCCGTACCGCGCAACTGCTGACAGGGACTTGGTGCGGACAGTTGCGTGCTGATGGTGATGCTGCGCGTACCAGTTTTCAAAGTTATTTTAGGAGTTTCTAGCGCTGGCCCGTAGGAATTTGCCTTGACTGTGAAACGCACCGAGACTGCTTCGGTCGCCGCGTCGGTCGGGCGCACGCCAACCAAGTTGCTGCCTATGATGGACGTTAACGCACTGGCAAGTAGCAGGGTCTTCATTGTCGGTTTCCTGTGCAAGAGGGTAGGCGGGAGAGAACCCGCGCTTTTCAGGACGTGCGGCTTTGTCACCAGTTCCCTGCAAGTTTTGAACTTTTTAACGGGCCTTAAAGTTTATTGTTTAGTAACTGGGGGGATGCGATCGCTCTTAGGCATAATTTTTAGATTGGTTTGAGTCTGTCTATCACTGTTTGCAGATACTTCGTCGAGGCAATTTCTGCTGGCGATCGCACAATTAATTCAGGCGTTTTTATCGCATCTCGAAGCTGACGATACAAATCAATTGAGTGTTGCAGCGCTTGGGCAATCTCATAGCCATCGTGTTTGGCAGGAATAGTCTGACAAAAATCAGTAACCAAATGCGGAAGTTCCTTCTCTAAATTACGCACGCCGCGAGGTTTTAGCCCAGCCTGTACCTTTGCTAATGGTGCAAGGACTATTCCACGCATATAAGAAAGAGCATCAATGACCTCAAAAAATTCGCCTCTTCCTAATTTGGTTGCACAGTAGTGTATCCACACCCAGAATCGGTCTTCTATCCACTGTAAATCAACGGGTGGATAATCTCGTGGATTCTCTAAAACAGCTTGTGCGAGCAAATTTTCTTGCTCGCACAAAACAACGTGATTTTCTACGCGATCGGTCTTGAAATCTTGCAACAGCACAAACTTCAAATCGACGTGTATTAAAGGATTATCATAAAGACAGACTAGCAATCGAGGTTCGCCTACGTGTTCCCCAGTAAAAGCTGCTAGCAGCGAACCAAGACTACGAGCAATTTCCTCTCGTTCCTTAAGCACTTGCTCGTAGTAAATATCATCTATGACAAGTACCAGATCGATATCGGAATACTCATCCATTTCGCCACTTAAATAAGAGCCACCGATAGCTATCCCTAATAAGCGGCTATCCTGTTTCAACTTGTCAACAATTTGCTGTAAAAACAAACGGTGCAGTTCAGGAACGGGCATAGCATCCTCTATTCTGTTTCAACGAAAACTGTAACAGCAGCAACAGCGATAAGCATTTCGTCATTCTTATCGTTCAAAGAGGCGATCGCTCTCCCCTGTACAACCATCCCGCCGTCCTCGACAGTTAGGGTTTTGCGACCAAAAGGCAGCACAGCCAAAACCTCCGCTTCCCGCACTTGCTCCGGGTAAGGCACTGCCACCTGTACTTCTACTATCATTTGATCCGGGTCGCTTAAACCTGCAACTTCCCAGACTCCCGGCAAAGCATTGTGCGCGATCGCATTCCTTACAGCCCTTGCTGCGGCTACAGTCGGTTCCTGTCCGTGCTGATCTATTCCCATCCCCATCTCGATAATCAACCGTTTGCGAGCCATAATTACCTGCTTCTTGGTAAATTTGCAGATTATAGTTTATCTTCAAAACGCCTCAAATGAATTTAGCTGCAATATGGCTGTGGCGATCGCTATTGGATATCGTAAAATTTGCCTTACCATCAGATAAATCTTTAATAGGTAAATTAGCCAATAAATATCTCCTCGTGCATATGCTCTGCTTTTTTAAAGAAGAGTAGAATATCATCTAAAAAATCAATAATTTTGAACTATATCGAAAGTAAGGAATATAAAAATGGAAGCGAACGTCTCAGATTATCCCGAACGCACAGAGCCAAAAATCGGTAAAGTTCTGCTGATCGGCGTGACTGGAGGAACTGGCGGAAATGCGATCGCGGGATTTCTTGAACAGGGAGTTACCAACCTGCGTGCCATAACTAGGAAAATTGACCCCAATCGTCCTTCCCTCTCCAAGATGCTCAATGCAGGAATTGAGCTGGTTGAGGCTAACTTAGACGATGAGAACTCGCTCGAAGCAGCCTTTGCAGGAATCTCCGCTGTTTACTGTCACGCCACCTCTAAAGACTCAGCGAAACCTGACCCCCTAGAGGTCGAGAGAGCAAAGCGAGTTGCACAAGTTGCCAAGAAAGCAGACATCAAGCACTTTGTATATAACTCCGCAGGTAGCGCAGACAGGAACTCTGGAATCAGCCACATTGAGCAGAAGTACAAAGTAGAGCAGATTCTAAAACAGGCTGGCTTACCAACAACAATGCTCCGCGCCTGCTTGTTCATGGAGGAGTTGTGGAAAAAGTACACGCGACCGTCCATCCTCAAGGGCGTCTTCCGATTCTCCATTCAGCCTGACAAGCCGCTACATCTAATTGCCAATAAGGACATGGGTCGCATTGCTGCCTATGTTATGAAAAATCCCTCAAAGTACATTGGTCAAGAGATTGAGCTTGCTGGCGATGTGCTAACTCCAAAGCAGTTAGCGGATGCATTCTCTAAAGCGCAGGGAATTCCTGTTGTCTATAAAGAGGCGCCCGCCTGGATCTTCTTACTCCTCCTCCGAAGTGAGCTTTATGGTCTGATTCAGTGGTATCGCACTAAGGGTTATCAAGCCAATGTGAAGCAATTGAGAGAAGAGGAATTTCCTGGACTTTTGACAACATTCAGTGAATTTCTTGAGGAAACTAATTGGGCAAACGAGCAGCTCACCTACGAGAGTTTGTCAAGATAGTATGCGATCGCTTACTGTAAAATTAATCAAAAAGGAAGTTATATGGTTTCTGATTCGATTTTCTATACATACATGGATAGCCCTCTGGGACGTATCTTAATCGCGCAAAACTCAGTTGGGCTAGTAGCAATAGACTTTCAAGAAGGTCTAGCTGCAAAGTCTCCTGAAGCTGCTTGGCATTTCCAAAAGAAGCTAGACGGTGACGCCGTTGAGCAAATTCGGGCATATTTCAATGGCGAATTGTACCAATTCACGCTACCACTTGCCCCCAAAGGTACGGTATTTCAACAGCAGGTTTGGACAGCACTCCAAGCGATACCTTACGGTCAAACGATATCTTATGGAGAACTCGCTAGAAAAATAGGATTGCCAACAGCAGCGCGTGCTGTCGGAGCCGCCAACGGGAAAAATCCACTGTGTATTATTGTGCCTTGTCACCGTGTTATCGGCAGCAACGGTACACTTACAGGTTTTAGAGGTGGAGTCCGTCTTAAAGAAGGTTTACTGTCACTTGAGCGCAGACATAGCGCAAAATCTAGTCTGCAATTGACAATGGCTTTGAGCAACCGTTAAAGGCGCGATCGCCAGAATTGTTCGTTTCTGGAAAACATTTTTTGATGCTGCTTTGGATGGTGCGCCCGCCTATGCGTATCAGCATATCATTGACGGATGCTTCATTAAATAATAGGCAAATGTATACGGCTTCCAGCGTCATTATGAATGGATTCTAAAAGCTTATAATAGAAAACAAAGTGAGATAAAAAATATGGCTCAAAGTAACAAATCTATAAATAACCATATAGAAAATTACTTGGATTATTACTGTGGGCTATCTCATGCGCCTAGATTTGCTGTTTTACTTAAAGGTCAATGGGGAGCTGGAAAGACTTGGTTTATTAACAAGTATCTTGAAAAGCCAAAGCATAAAGGAACTAATCATAAATTCTTGTATGTCAGCCTTAACGGGATGACTACATTTTCTGATATAGAAAACGCATTTTTTCAGCAACTACACCCTGTTCTATCGTCAAAGGGAATGGCAATAGCAGGAAAAATTTTCAAAGGACTTCTAAAAACTACGCTAAAAATTGATGTTGATGGCGACAGTAAAGATGACGGAACATTGAGTAGTCAAATTCCAGATATTAACCTTCCTGAGTATCTTAAAAATGCAGATGAGAGAATTTTAATATTTGATGATTTAGAGCGTTGCAAAATAGATATAGGTAATATATTAGGATATATAAACTATTTCGTGGAACATCAAGACCTGAAGGTGGTTATCCTAGCAAATGAAGACGAGTTACTTAAGCGATCCAATAACGATCCAAGTAATAATTATCACCTTATAAAGGAAAAACTTATTGGGAAGACCTTAGAAGTATCACCTGATTTTCAGGGTGCATTAAGCAGTTTTATTAGTAACTTGAGCGATCAAAGCGTTAAAGATTTTTTGGGCGACCAAACTGAATTAATGCAAGAATTATACAAACAAGCAGAATATGAAAATTTAAGAATTTTAGGACAGATTGTTTTAGACTATGAAAGAATTTTTAAGGTATTACCACAGAAGGCACAAAATAAGCCTGAGCTTCTTCAAGACATATTGAAACCACTTATGGCTTTTTCTATTGAAATCAAACGTGGAACAATGCTTCCAAAGGATATTAGCAAATTACAAAAGGAATATGCGTCTGCCTTTGTTAAGCAGGGTAGGTTAAATCAAGCACATCCTTCTGGCATGAATAACAATACTGAAGAGCAAACTTCGCTTCAGAAAATACTTGGCAGATATACGATACTTAATCTCGACGATCCATTCCCAAGTACAATATGGTGGCAAATATTTTTTGATAAAGGTAGCTTAGATGAACATGAGCTAGAAAAATCAATATCAAATAGCAAATATTTTCCGGATAAAAATACACCTGATTGGGTTAGGCTGTGGCGTTTTCCTGATCTTTCCGATGATGAGTTTGAATACTTACTCAAAAAGGTTGAATTGGAATACTCTAATAGAGATTTTTCTGAGCTTGGAGTAATTAAGCACGTCACTGGACTTTTATTAATGTTTGCTGATGTTGGACTATATTGTAAAAGCAAAGAAGACATTTTAAATGATTCAAAACTTTATCTTGACCATTTAAAAGATAACGATAAATTTCGTAGACTACCTCCTTCAAAGGTTCAAGATTTATTGAGCGGCTATGATGGGCTTGATGTTCAAGGGAGGGAACTTACAGAATTCAAAGAATTTTGTTCCTACATGGATAAAATTCGAGGCTTAGTAATAGCGGAGAATATGCCCAGCGCTGCTCAAGAGTTACTTATTACTATGCAGGGCGATTTACAGAAATTTTTCAGCCTAATTCGCCTAAGCGTTTGCCATGGTGATGTGTCTGATCAGGGCTACTATGAAGTCCCTATACTTAAACATATAGAGCCAGGTGCCTTTATAGAAAAACTTTTACTTATGAAGTTTGAAGACCAAAGACGGATTTTTTGGGCGCTATCAGATCGCTATAAATCCGATCATATTAATAAAAAATTGATTGAAGAGTTGGAATGGCTTAAATCTGTTGAGGGGCTATTGCTAGAAGAATCTAACCGCAAAAAAGGAAAAGTTAGTGGATATTGCTCAAAATTCCTGATTGGACCTTATTTAACTGAAGTAATTGAAAAGCTTGAAAAAATAAAAACCGCCACACAAAATTAATCATAAAATATGGGTAAGAAGAAATTCTAAAAAAGTGGGAAAATATGCTATTCTATGGATGTATTTTATGATTTTTTTAGGAAAGAAACTGGTATAGGTTTGGCTTTTAGAACAGTTTTGCTTGCTTATCAATTTTATAGGATAGGAAAAGTCTGATTAAACCATTCACAGTATGCTATGTAATTATTAATTGACAGCAGTGTTGTTAGGAAGTTACATCATCTGCATCAACCCAAATTGCATGAGATTCTTGATTTTGTTAAATTTTTGACCTAGCAGTAAGGACGCACAAACCAGTTAGATACCAGTGAGACGGAATCAGAAATGAGCGATCGCAATGTTGAATATTCAGCAGACAACGCTAGTTTAAGAATAACGTGTTGAGTATTATGCGATCGCCTACGCTGGTTAGTCGCTCCTAGAACTCGACAAATTGAAATCTATCGCCCCAGTCAGGGTTTAGATTCAACTACTTAATCAAACAAACCTTCTACCTTTTGACGAAAGGCAATCAATGCATGATTGCTTGAAAACTCCTTCAGTTCTTCTAGCAATTGATTTGATATCTCTGATGTCACAATGGTTTTGACTTCAATGTTGGTATTATATCCAGCGATATCTCCCATGCGTTTACCGTGACTACCAGCGCCCTTGGCGGGAATAATGGTGTAGCCAGAAGCACCCATTGTGCTGAGCAGCTTAACTAGGCGATCTTGCAATACGGATTCGCAGATGATCGTGACGAGATAGCCCTGGCTGTGAGAAGTGGTCATAAAAATTTTAGGAACAGTTGTGTCCCCATTATTTCACAGACCGGTTGCAGGCTAGGGGAAGGCACCTGAAAATCTGCTTAAGGGCTGAGAATCCCAGAGCTACGATTGAAATAGTTAGAGGATGTTTGAGAAGCTAGTTTTCTCGTAAAAAAGCCCTCAGCGATCGCATATCTATACAATCGTGCGAGAAAAGTTTAGATGAGTTAACCTGATTTCAAGTCCCTCTAGATAGTATTTTGCTCAAGATAAATTCAGAGCGATAGAACGCATTCCAGGCTGACGGATGAGTGGCGCTGCATTCAAGAGGAAGCTGTATGGACGCAGATATTAAACCAGAAGACGCAACCAGCAATACTCCAGAAATGGGTGGCGGTTTGCCCGTCGTGCAATATTGGGCAGAGCATACCCTATCACCCGAAGGGCCAAAACTGTGGCAAACGTTGTTGCATAAAAGTGCATGTTTGTCCTGTGCTTGGGGAACGGGGGGGCAAAAAGGCGGCTTCGCAAACGAGTTGGGGGAAACGATGCAACGCTGCGCGAAAAGCGTAGAGGCAATTTCCGCCGAGTTGCAACCAGCCGTATCGACGCATTTTTTTGAGCGCCACAGTATCGCCGAACTCCAGCAGTTGACTTCTTTAGAAGCGGATCGCCTCGGTCGTCTCAGTTTTCCCGTCATTCTGCGCGAGGGGAAATCTCATTACGAGCGGATTTCCTGGGATGAGATTTACGAGATTAGCGAAGCTGGTTTTCGCAAGTCGCCGGAACGAGTCGCCTCTTATAGTTCTGGGAGATCGTCAAATGAAGCGGCTTATCTGCTGCAACTGATGATGCGATCGCTAGGGTCGAATCATTTGGCAGATTGCTCGGATTTGTGCCACGTCCCCTCGACTGTGGGACTGAAGCAGATGTTTGGCTCTGGCACCTCAATGGTGAGTCTGGATAGCCTGAAAAAGGCAGACTGCGTGGTGCTGATCGGGTCGAATGCGCCTGCTAACCATCCGCGCTTGATGAACGAATTGATTGAGTTGCGCGATCGCGGTGGCAAAATTATTGTCGTTAATCCAGTTATTGAAGTGGGGTTGGTCAAATTTGCATCCCCAGCATTTCCCCTCAAGTCGCTATTTACCGGATCGGAGATTTCCTCACTTTATCTGCAACCGATTCCTGGTAGCGATGTGGCGCTATTTATCGGCATCCAAAAAGCGCTAATTGAACGCAACTTAATTCAAACAGATTATCTTTGCGCCCATGCTGAGGGTTGGGAAGCGGTTGTCGATTATGCTGGCTCTATTTCTTGGGAAGCGATCGCGCAAACCTGCGGTGTTTCCCAAGAGGAGATCGAAGTCGCTGCTGAAATAATCGCTGCTTCTAAGGGTGTAGTATTCGCCTGGGCGATGGGTGCAACGCAGCAGGAAAACGGCGTGGATAACATTTATGCGATCGCTAACACGGCTCTGCTGACGGGGAATGCGGGCAAAGAAGGCGGCGGTACTATGCCGATCCGGGGACACTCCAACGTCCAGGGTTTTGGCTCAATGGGAGTAACAGTCCAACTCAAAAAAGAGATTCAAGAAGCGCTAGAGAAATTGCTGGGGCGATCGCTCAACCGCAACCCTGGATATCGCGCCCGTGACTTAATTGATGCGGCTGATGCGGGCAATGTAGATACGTTGATTTGCCTGGGTGGAAATCTGTATGCAGCCAACCCGGATTTAAATCAAGCAAAACGAGCTTTAGGCAATATTGAAACCATCATTTATCTCGCCACTAAACCGAATTTAGGACACTTTCACGGTTTAGCCCAGAAAAATACTATCATCATTCCCGTATTTAATCGCTTTGAAAATCCGCACCAAACTACTACGGAATCGGGCAACAACTTTGTACGGCTGAATGATGTTGGAAAAACTCATCTCAAGGATGCGGACTTGATTCCGGAGGTTGAATTCCTCACGCAATTAGCCCATCGGATTCTTGGCAGCGCTCCGGTTGATTGGCGCAAACTGCAAGACACCAAATATGTCCGCCAACTGATTGCCAAAACGATTCCTGGTTTTGAGCAGATGGCGATAATTGATGAAACGAAGGAAGAATTCACCATCGCCGGACGCATTTTCAATGAACCTACATTTGCTACACCGTCCGGCAAAGCCAATATGTTTGTGACGCCATTACCCAAATTGCATTTACCAGAAGCAAAAGAGTTTGGAGTGCCTGAATCTACCCCTAGCATTGTATTAGCATTGATGACGGGACGCAGCTACTCGCAACACAACACGGTAGTTTACAAACCAGGCGACAAATATCGGGGAATGCCGCACCGCAACTGCATTTTAATGAATCCTGTGGATGCAAAACAAGCAGGATGGCAAGAGCATCAACGAGTGACGGTACAAGGCGATGCAGGCAAGTTAGAGAATGTTGAAATTATCTTTGGTGCTGTGCGTCAAGGAGCAGCAATGATGTTTTATCCCGAAGTCAATGTCATCTTTAAAGCGCGGATAGATAAACAGTCTGGGATACCTGCGTTTAAGCGAGTTCCGGTTGTAGTTTACGCCTAATAGCGGGAGAGCGATCGCTTATGTCAATTAGCATATCTTCAACGGCTACCTCATCTGGTTGCGGGAAGATATAGAAGGCTGACAGCGCGATCGCGATGTCTTCTGTCCTAAATGCTCGGCAAGATGTTATGGTGATGTATTCAGTGTGAAATACTGCTTTTCGCCGGAATATATGCTGTAATATACAAGAAAACTGTTGCTCAAACTAAACCATAACTACTATGGCTGATACTTACATTTTTCTCAAAGATTTAATTAATGATTTAGAACGAGGTAGAATCAGAATACCCTCTTTCCAAAGAGGTTTTGTTTGGGAACCGGAACGAGTATCTAATTTTATAGACAGTATATACAAAGGCTTTCCCTTCGGTTCTGTGTTACTTTGGAGAACAAAAAATCGCTTAAGAACTGAGAGGAATCTTGGCCCTTATAAGCTTCAGGCAAATGACCCTGACTATCCGATTGACTATGTTCTTGATGGTCAACAAAGGATAACCTCTATTTTCGGCATATTTCAAACTTCTATCACGGCTGAAGAAAATGAAGAAACTAATTGGACAAATCTATTTTTTGAACTTAATAGCAAAGAATCTGTACCATTTTGCTATTTAAAAGATGGTAAAAGTTATGATGAAAGTAAATATTTTCCCTTGCAATATGTTTTTAATTCTCCCAAATACAGACAAATTACCAGGAATTTGAATGAAGATTTAGCAGGGAAGATAGATGATTTAGTTGATCGGTTCACAAAAGCTACAATTCCTATTGAGCGATTTGAAAGTGAAGAGCGAAAATATGTTGCAACTGTTTTTGAAAGAATCAATCGGCAAGGTGTAGATTTGGACACATTCCAGCTATTATCTGTCTGGAACTGGAGCGATGATTTTGATTTGCAAGAAAAATTTAAAGAAATTTCTGAGGAGTTAGAACCATTTGGGTTTAGAGAAGTAGGCTCAGATTTACTTCTAAAATGCTGTTCTGCGGTAGTAATGAATTGTGCCGATCCTGAAGATTTTATACAACTTTCTGATAGTTCAGTGCGGCAAAAATTTCCTGATATCAGCACAGGAATATTTAGAGCTATAGATTTCTTAAAAACAGATCTAAATGTCTTCTCCCTAAAGCTTTTACCTATGGAGAACATTTTGCCTGTTCTCACATCCTTTTTTGCTTCCCCACAAAAGCAGCCTCATCCTGTACCTCAAGACCAATACGAGATTATTAAAAGGTGGTTTTGGCGTTCGTGTTTCTCTCAGAGGTATGCTCGTGGAGGTGCTAAAAGTACTGATGCGGATCTAAGTGAAGTGCAAAAACTGAAGAAGGGTGCTCTCCATAAATTGGGTGATTTTGATGTGTCTTTAGACACTGACTACTTTTTAAAAAATGATTTTCGGATGTCTTCAGTTGCAACTAAAACTTTCATACTTCTTCTGGCACAGAACAAACCTCTAAATTTTATTCAGGGGACAAATATATCCTTAGAGAAGGTTCTGTCTCAAGGTAATCGTAAGGAGTTCCATCATATTTTCCCCAAAGCTTACCTAAAGAGCTTAAGCAACAAATACAAAGATGAACAAATCAATTGTCTAGCAAATTTCTCGATACTGTCGAGAACTGACAACAACAAAATCAAGGATCAACCGCCTAGTAAATATAAATTGCTAATGCCTAAAGACAATCAAATCGTGGAAAAAATCCTAGCAACGCATTTCTGTCCTACTGAAATGCTCACGGAGGATTACGATAAATTTTTGCCTTTAAGAGCAGGATTGCTTTTGACAAAGGCTCAAGAACTATCGCAGATAAAATGAATACTTAATTTAGTAGCAAGGGTAGAAATGAGCGATCGCATCTTCAGATTTTTTGAATTTGCAACTTAGGCAAACGCGAGCCACACTGAGATAAGTATTCATTTCGGAGTGAAATCGGATGCCAAATTTGCTTGAGAGAATTACAGTTAATCCGAAGCAGTGTGGAGGTCGTCCCTGCATTCGGGGTATGAGAATTCGGGTATCAGATGTGCTGGACTTGTTTGCGGCTGGTTTAAGTGCCGAAGAAATCTTGGAGGAAATGCCCGATCTTGAAATGGAGGATCTAAAGGCAGCACTCACCTACGCGGCGCGTAAAGTCGATCATCCAGTTCTGGTGGCATGACGATTTGGTCATGCATAGTAAAGATCCAATCTTGGTCGCAAGGCTATATTTTCAGCTTTACCCGAGTGAAAAGTCACCTCTCGATAGGGAGCCTCGGTTTTTAGTTTCATCATAAATCCATAATTAACTCCTGTATCAAGGCAACTCTGCACTAAAAATGTAATATCAATGTCCTCGTAGTTCTGATCGGGAGAGCGGCTTGCAGGTACAAGGATTTCGTTGTCGAGAGCAGTTCTAGGTTGTGTTGCCCAGGTTACATTGTCTTGACTCCACAAAGACAGAATTGGTGATAACAACCACTCATTAGAGCCACTTAATTGAGAATGTCCTAGTCGTTCCGAATTGTATATTCCCTGTCCATACATAGGAATGGTAGTCTCTGCAAAAAGAAACAATCTTGCAGATAGCAATTTATACTCCTTGGGTACAGAAGGAATATCAAATTTAAGAAGACCTCTTATTAAGTTAGTTTGCCCACTAATTGTCCAGGCTCCGGTTGACAATTTTGCCCTATCGTCACCGTAGTTTCGATCGCTGGCGTAGGAGCTGATATAAGTATCTGCGACTGGGGCGAGACGCAATAATAATCCTAAAAATTGCTCGTAACCATCAACGGCTAGAGTTTGTGGAGTCTGTCCCGACCTTTCGCACAGTAGAGAATATGCTGCCCATCGTACCTGCTTTGCTTCATCTTTCAAAGCTTGAATTACTAAATCTAAACCTGGAGCGCCATACTCGATTGCTTCTTTTAGTTGAGCAAAGAATTGCTCAACTGATGCACTCGCCAGCCGCCTTTTAACACCTTCTAGTCCTCCCAAAACGGCAGCATTTCCGTCTGGCTCGGGCGCTTGACCACCAAGCACAGCATCAAATTCTTTGGGCCGATCGGGATTCTGTGTCATCGTAGCGTTACTCCTAAATCAGGATGGGTATTCCCGTTACACTTGCGATCGCTCGGCGTCAACCTGCACGCTTGCCAGCTTCCCAACTGTAATCTATAATTTTCGAGGATCGCAGATGGGAATTAAAAGCGCGATCGCATAATTTTGTTTTGGCTACACGTATACAGTAATGCGATCGCTAGCTTCCTAACCGCCATCTAAAATTGTCAAGCGATCGCTCATTACTCTAACTTATATACCACCCTTGGTTGCAGTAGTCCCATATCTGCAATAAAAGCCCAACAAGCAGGTTGACACCAAAACAACCGTAAGTTAAAAGGGCGATCGCCTGATTTTGAGCTAGTCGCTATTGGTTAATCCCAACACCAGCTTTTTTGCGGCCACAGCCTAAGATCATTAGACCGCCTTAATTAAAATCTAGCGATCCCCTTTATTTTATTAAATTACTAATAGATAAAAAATTTATTTATACATAAATCAGTAATTCTACGATGATCGCTTTGAATTTTAAAACTGTATGGTAGAGGTATAGCTATCGAACTGTATCGCCATTTATGTTACGCGGACAGCTATCTTGGGAAACATAAATTGAATTTATTTTAATAAGAATTAATTCCCTCTATAGCTCATTCAAGGCGCTCATTTGTCAAAATATCTAGTAACTAACTTATCAATCTTCAACCTAAAGTGATAATCAATGCAGCTCAAACATAAACTTTCTCTTTACTCGTTCCTATCTCATTTGGGATGGTTCAAGAAAAGTTACACCGCCAAAATTATGTTGGTGGCCTTTTTAGGCACCCACGTACCTCTTCTGGCCTTAGTGTTCAGTTTTGTCATTTCAAACTCCTATTCCTGGGAAATGGCAGCGCGAGTCTTGGTCATTGCTTTGTTGTCTACCTTAGCGGGTACAGCAGCTACCCTTTATGCGCTGCGTCATCTCCTCTCCCCAGTGATTTTGACATCTGATACATTGCAAGACTATCTGAAC